>JAILSA010000131.1 GCA_024697885.1 Eubacterium sp.
ACTCCAAGCACATCGGAGCAGACTATGTACTGGCTACAGAGACAGCCAAGGTAGGAGTTATGGATGCCAGAGCGGCAGCCAAGCTTATGTGCCAGGACCAGATTGAGAAGGCAGAGGATACAAAGACTGCTCTTGATGAGGCGGCTAAGGAATACGAGGCTATGCAAAATGGCGCTGAGGGCGCAGCTCGCAGAGGCTATGTAGACAATGTGATCGAGGGAGCTTCTGTTCGCAAGCATTTGATTTACGCATTGCAGATGTTTGGAATGAGGTGATTTGATGGCAGAAGTAGAGACAAGTTTTTCCCAGGCCCTGATTAATACAGGAATTGGAATGGGAACCGTATTTTGCGTTCTGATTTTGATTTCCTTTATTATCTATCTCTTGAAGTTTGTTCCAGGGCTTTTAGGAGGCAATAAAAATAAGGCTGTTAAGCAGACTGCTGCCAAGGCACCGACTCCTGCAGCGGCTAATCAAGCACCAACCCAAAGGCCAGCCACCCAGGAAGCACCTGTGGCACAGGCAGATAACAATGAATTAATTGCAGTAATTGCAGCGGCCATTGCAGCTCAGATGACAGAGGAGACAGGCGTGGCAGTAGCACCAGATGGACTGGTGATACGTTCTATTAAGAAAAGATAAGATTCTATTTAGGAGGATAAATTAATGAAAAGTTATACAATTACAGTAAATGGTACAGCATATGATGTAACTGTGGAAGAGACTGCAGGAGGTGCAGCACCAGCACCTGCAGCGACACCAGCGCCAGCTCCAAAGGCGGCAGCACCAGCACCGGCACCAGCTCCTGCAGCTAAGCCAGCAGCACCAGCAAGTGCAGGTTCTATTGAAATCACCTCTCCAATGCCTGGAAAGATTTTGGATGTCAAGGCTGGAGCGGGCACAGCAGTAAAGAAGGGAGATGTTATTCTTCTTCTTGAGGCTATGAAGATGGAGAACGAGGTAGTTGCACCACAAGATGGTACAGTTGCCAGTGTCAATGTATCCGCCGGTGATATGGTAGAGGCAGGAAACGTTTTGGCTACAATGAACTAGTACATACCTATAAAAAATGACCGGAGGTAATTAAGATGGAAGTCTTAAATAATCTTATTGACCAGACAGCATTTTTCAATGGTACCATGGATTGGAGAAGTTATGTCATGATTCTTGTGGCATTTGTCTTCCTCTATCTGGCTATCAAAAAGGGTTATGAACCCCTTTTGCTGGTGCCAATTGCTATGGGTATGCTGTTGGTAAATATCTACCCTCAGATTATGGAAGAGGGCGGATTGTTGGAATATTTCTTTAAATTGGATGAGTGGAGTATCCTTCCTTCCCTGATTTTCATGGGAGTAGGATCCATGACAGACTTTGGTCCACTGATTGCAAATCCAAAGAGCTTTCTTCTGGGAGCGGCGGCCCAGTTTGGTATTTTCGCCGCATATTTGCTGGCGATTGTAATGGGCTTCAATGGAAAGGCTGCCGCAGCTATTTCCATTATCGGTGGAGCAGACGGCCCTACCTCTATTTTCTTAGCTGGTAAGTTGGGACAGACAGACCTTATGGGACCGATTGCCGTTGCAGCCTATTCCTACATGTCCCTGGTGCCAATCATTCAGCCACCAATTATGAAGGCCTTGACCACCAAGAAGGAGAGAGAAATCAAGATGGAGCAGCTTCGTCCTGTATCCAAACTGGAGAGAATTCTCTTTCCAATCGTAGTAACTGTAGTCGTATGTTTGATTTTGCCAAGTACTGCACCACTGATTGGTATGCTTATGTTGGGTAACCTCTTTAAGGAGTCCGGCGTAGTAAAACAGTTGGCAGAGACAGCATCTAATGCAATGATGTACATCGTAGTAATTCTTCTGGGAACCTCTGTAGGAGCTAAGACCAGTGGAGCTAACTTCCTTGTACCAACTACACTGAAAATCGTAGTTTTGGGTCTGGTTGCCTTCGCAATCGGAACAGCAGCCGGTGTCCTCTTTGGTAAGCTTATGTGCTTTTTGACCAAGGGCAAGGTAAACCCACTGATTGGTTCCGCCGGAGTATCTGCCGTACCGATGGCAGCCCGTGTGTCTCAAAAGGTCGGTTCCGAGGCAGACCCTACCAATTTCCTTTTGATGCATGCAATGGGACCAAACGTAGCCGGAGTAATCGGTACTGCCGTGGCAGCCGGTGTCTTCATGGCAATCTTTAACGTATAAATACAAGGAGGATATAAATCATGGCACAGACTGAAAAGAAACCAATCAAGATTACAGAGACCGTCCTTCGTGACGCTCACCAGTCCTTGATTGCTACCCGTATGACAACAGAGCAAATGTTGCCAATTATTGATAAAATGGACAAGGTTGGCTACCATGCCGTAGAGTGCTGGGGCGGTGCAACCTTCGATGCATCCCTTCGTTTCCTCAAGGAGGATCCATGGGAGAGACTTCGTAAACTGAGAGATGGATTCAAAAACACAAAGCTTCAGATGCTTTTCCGTGGCCAGAACATTTTGGGTTACAACCATTATGTAGACGATGTGGTAGAGTACTTCGTACAAAAATCTATCGCTAACGGAATTGACATCATTCGTATTTTTGACTGTCTCAATGATATTCGAAACCTTAAGACAGCAGTAAATGCGGCCAATAAGGAAAATGGACATGCCCAGATCGCCCTGTCTTACACTTTGGGAGATGCCTATACTCTGGATTACTGGAAAAACATTGCCAAGGAAATTGAGGATATGGGAGCAAAATCTCTCTGTATCAAGGATATGGCTGGTCTTTTGACTCCATACAAGGCAACTGAGCTTGTGGGAACCTTAAAGGATGCAGTTTCCATTCCAATCGACCTTCACACTCACTACACCTCAGGTGTGGCTTCCATGACCTACATGAAGGCTGTTGAGGCAGGCTGTGATATTATCGATACCGCCATGAGTCCATTTGCCCTGGGAACCAGCCAGCCGGCAACTGAAGTTATGGTTGAGACCTTCCGCGGTACACCATATGACACAGGACTTAATCAGAATCTTTTGGCAGAGATCGCAGACTACTTCCGCCCAATGCGCGAGGAGTTCTTAGAGAGCGGTCTTATGTCCACCAAGGTTTTGGGCGTAAATATTAACACCCTTCGCTATCAGGTACCTGGTGGAATGCTTTCTAACCTGGTATCCCAGCTCAAGGAAATGGGTCAGGAGGACAAGTTCGAGGCAGTTTTGGAAGAAGTACCTCGCGTGCGCAAGGACTTCGGTGAGCCACCTCTAGTAACACCATCTTCCCAGATTGTAGGAACTCAGGCCGTACTCAATGTAGTAGCTGGCGAGAGATATAAGATGGTGACAAAAGAGTCCAAGAAACTTCTCTCTGGAGAGTTTGGTCAGACTGTAAAACCATTTGACAAAGAGGTTCAGAAAAAATGTATCGGCGATGTGGAGCCAATCACCTGCAGACCTGCAGACCTTTTGGAGCCACAGCTTGAGAAGCTGGAGAAGGAGATGTCCCAGTGGAAAGAGCAGGAAGAGGATGTATTGTCCTATGCTCTGTTCCCACAGGTAGCAACAGATTTCTTCAAATACCGTGAAGCGCAAAAAACCAAGGTAGACGCTACCCTGGCAGACAAGGAAAATAAGGTATATCCAGTATAAAAAATGAAGAGATTAAAAGGAGAGGGCTTGCTGATGGCAGGCCTTCTTTTAGGTAAGGAGAGTCTATGAATCAGTTGAGAAATGTTCTAGAAGAAAGTTTAGAAGAGGGCATT
>JAILSA010000152.1 GCA_024697885.1 Eubacterium sp.
AACTTTTCTCCTCTTTTTAATTAATAACAAGAAAAAGAAGATGGTCCCCGCCATCTTCTTTTTAGTTTACTCTTTTTCTCTTGTTCTGCTGGTGTTCCACCAAAGGCTTTCGACTGAAAAACTTTACATTTTTTTTCAAAAATGCTAATATAGAACGGAGAATGATTTTTGATTACTTATTATAAATATATCCAAATTACGGAGGTGCAGCATTGATTTCAAATCAGATTTTACAGCATACAATTGATGGATTAAAGGATATTACCAAGATTGACCTTTTCGTGTCTGACATGGAGGGAAATATCTTAGCCAATACATCCAAGGAAATAGGGGATTTGAAGGAGTCTATTTCGGGATTTGTGGACTCGCCGGCAGACAGCCAGGCCCTTAAGACCAACCAGTATTTCAAGGTCTATGACGAGGGTCAGCTAGAGTATGTGGTAGTGGCCAAGGGTGATTCCGAGGAGGCCTACACCACAGGAAAAATCACTGTATTCCAGTTGCAGAACTTGTTGGTGGCCTACAAGGAGCGCTACGACAAGGACAACTTTATTAAAAATCTTTTGTTGGACAACCTGCTCTTGGTGGACATTTTTAACCGTGCCAAGAAACTTCACATTGAGATGGATGCCAGAAGAGTGGTTTACATTGTGGAGACCAGCAAGGAGAAGGACAACGAGGCTCTTGAGACTGTGAGAAGTCTTTTTACCGGAAGCGGCAAGGATTTCATTACGGCAGTAGATGAGAAAAATATTATCTTGGTCAAGGGCTTGGCAGATACAGACAATTACGAGAGTCTGGAAAAGACCGCACAGGTCATTGTGGACATGCTAAACACAGAGGCCATGGCCAGAGTTCGCGTTTCCTACGGAACCATTGTCAAGGATATCAAAGAGGTGTCCCGTTCTTATAAGGAAGCTAAGATGGCTCTGGATGTAGGAAAGATTTTCTACGGAGACAAGAAAGTGATGGCCTACAACAACCTGGGTATTGGCCGATTGATTTACCAGCTGCCCCTGCCACTGTGTAAAATGTTTATTAAGGAGATTTTCGCAGAGCAGACTCCCAATGATTTTGACGAGGAGACTCTGACTACGATCAATAAGTTCTTTGAAAACAACCTGAATGTATCTGAGACATCAAGACAGCTCTACATTCACAGAAACACCCTGGTATATCGTTTGGATAAGCTGCAAAAGAGCACAGGATTAGACCTTCGCGTCTTTGAGGATGCCATTACCTTCCAGATTGCTCTGATGGTAGTCAAGTACATGAATTACTTAGAGACTATTGATTATTGAGAGGTGTAAGAGACATCATGGAAGAGAAAAAGACCATTCCAATGATTGCCATGGAGAATGTCTCCATGCAGTATTCCACAGGGGTTGATGCCCTTCAGGATGTGTCAATCCGCATAGAAAAAGGGGAATTCGTGTTTGTGGTTGGTAAAAGTGGATCCGGAAAATCCACTTTTATTAAATTATTGTTGAAGGAATTAAACCCTTCCTTCGGCAAGATTTATGTGGCGGGCAGACCCGTAACCAGGCTGACCCGCAAGCAGGTATCCCTTTATCGCCGCCAGATCGGCGTAGTCTTTCAGGACTTTAGACTTTTGAAAAACAAGACGGTCTATGAAAATGTTGAATTCGCCCAGCAAATCATCGGCATGAACAAGAGAGAGATTCGAAGAAATGTCTCCATCATGTTGAAGATGGTGGGACTTGAGGGCAAGGAGGAGGCCTACCCCGGCGAACTCTCCGGTGGAGAGCAGCAGCGTGTGGCCATTGCCAGAGCCCTTGTCAACAATCCGGCTATCCTTTTGGCGGATGAGCCCACAGGAAATTTAGACCCCCAGATGGCCTGGGAAATCATGAACCTTTTGAAGGAAATCAACAAGTTAGGAACCACAGTCCTTGTGGTAACCCACAACAATGACATTGTAGATGTGATGCAAAAGAGAGTTGTGACCCTGGAAGAGGGTTCTATTATTTCAGATCAGCAAGAGAGTGGATATAAGTATGAAAGCGATTAATGTACTGGTATATAGTATTAAGCAGGGCTTTAAGAGTCTCAAGAAAAACAGACTTTTTACCCTGGCTTCCATTGGTACGGTGGCAGCCTGTCTTTTGATTTTTGGCTTGGTTTACTTTGTCATCGGCAATGTGCAAAGCATTCTGCAGGGAGCGGAGAATTCCGTGGCAATCTCTGTATTTTTTAAGGATGGTTCCAGCAAGGAGACCATCAAATCCATCGGTCGCGCCATTGAGGCCAGACCGGAGGTGGAGCATGTGGAATTCATCTCCGCCGAGGAGGCCTGGAAGGAGTTTAAGAAGGAAAACTTCCAGGGTTCTGAGGAGTTGATTGACAGCTTCGGCGAGGACAACCCTCTAGAGGACTCAGCTTCCTACGAGGTCTATATCAAAAATATTAAGGACCAGGAGCCCCTGGTGGAATACATTGAAACCATAGTGGGTGTTCGGTCCGTCAAGAGGTCGGCGGAGGTGGCCGGCGGACTCTCTAGTGCCAGCAATATTATTGGTGTCGGCTCTGGAGTCCTGATTTTGATTCTGGTTTTGGTCTCTATTTTCCTGATCAATTCCACCATCAGCACAGGTATTGCGGTCCGCAAGCAGGAGATCGCCATTATGCGATTGATGGGAGCATCGGACTTTTTTATCTGGGCCCCATTTATCTTTGAGGGAGTGGTTATTGGCCTGATTGGATCTGTGATTCCGCTGATTGTACTGGCCATTGCCTACGGAGGAATCATTTCCTATATTACGGACAAGTTTGCCCTCTTTACCTCGAATCTGGTATTTTTGACTACGGGACAGACCTTTGCATTTTTGGTCCCTGTGTCCCTGGCCATTGGAGTGGGCATCGGATTTTTGGGTTCCTTTATCACCGTGCGACGCAATATGAATGTATAAGAACTTATAAAATAGAAAGGAGGCGGTTCTGGTGAAAAAAAATAAAATACTGGTTTTGATTATGGTTTTTGCCCTGATTATTTCTTCCTGCTATCAGGACCGGTCCTTGGCCACAGGGGATGTGGACAAGAAAATTGCCAAGGAGGAGAAGAAGAGTAAGGCCTACTCCAAGAAGTCGGAGTCGGCGGAGAAGAAGGCCTCCAAGGCAAAATCCAAAAAAGAAAAGGCCCTTAAGGCCATTAATAAAATCAACCGGAAAATCGCCAAGCTGGAGGAAAATATCCAGCTCATGGATCAGGACTTGGAAAAACAGGAAAAAGAGTTGAAAAAGCAGGAGGCGGCCCTTGAGGAAGCCCAGGCTGAGGAAGATGAAAAGTACGAGACCATGAAGCGGCGAATCCGCTATATGTACGAAAACGGAAACCAGGATTATATCGACATTATTTTTTCTGCCAAGGGTCTCTCAGACCTTTTGAATTCCGCCGAATATGTGGAAAAAATCAGTGCCTATGACAAGAACATTTTTGACTCCTACCAGGCAGTGAAGATGTCGGTGGATTCCCAGACCAATGCCATTGCGGACAAATTGGCCGCCATTGAGGTCAACAAGCAGGCCCTCAAGGAAGACAAGTATGATTTAGAACTTCTGAGGGAGAGCAAAAAGGCTGAGGTGGAGGAATATCTTCGCATAGAAAACAGGAATACCAAGCTTGCCAAGGCAGCAGCCAAGGAAGCTCAGAAGGCAGAGGAAAAGATCAACAAGCTCCTGGCAGAAAAGGCAAGAGAATTAGAGGCCTCAGGAGATGATGCAGGAGTGGAGGTAAGTGCTTCAGGACTTCGCTGGCCACTTCGAATTTCCGGAAGAATCAGTTCTTACTTTGGAAGAAGAAAGAGCCCGACGGCGGGAGCAAGCTCCTACCACAAGGGAATTGATTTGGCGGTGCCAACAGGTACACCGATTGTGGCATCCGCAGCGGGCAAGGTGGTGATTGCCCAGTACTCCTCCAGCGCGGGAAATTATATCATGCTTTCCCACGGCAAGAGGCTCTACACCGTCTACATGCACTGTTCGAGGTTGGCAGTAGAGGTAGGAGATCAGGTGGAACAGGGAGACATTATTGGCTATGTAGGTTCCACGGGAATTTCTACAGGCTCTCACCTCCACTTTGGAATATCCATTGATGGCGAGTATGTGAACCCACTTAAATATGTAACGAAACCGTAAATAGCATCAACCCAGGAGATTTTTTATCTGCTCCTGGGTTGAATTTTACAAGAGGTAAGGGAGGTTTTTA
>JAILSA010000197.1 GCA_024697885.1 Eubacterium sp.
AGGAGAATATGGATTCTTTTTTCAAGGAGAAGGACTGGGAAAATTATACGATTGTTGTCCACTCGTTAAAGAGCAATTCCCGAATGATAGGTGCCGTAGATCTGGGCGATGAATTTGAGAGACTAGAGATGGCGGGACGCAGTCTGAATGTGGACACTATATCTAAATACAATTCAGAGACTATTCTCCATTACACAAGGCTGGTGGAGTACCTTCGAAAACGCGTTAAAGCGATGAAAGAGGCACCGGCTGGCAGATTGTTTAAGGAGCAGGCAGAGCAGATTATTGCGGCATTGTTAGAGGCATTGGACGAATTTGATGATGAACAGGCCGGCGAACTGGTAAAGAAACTTGCAGGATATCCGTTTTCTGAAGACAAGAGACCTCTTTTGGACGAGGCAGCTGCATTTATAGAAGATTTTATGTATGATGAGGCATCGGAATTAATACAGCAGCTTCAGGAGTGTTTTTGATTGGTAGAGAAGGGCTGGTTCAGGGGGATTTCGCCGAGGTGCTCAATGATGTGGTAAACATGTCCATGGGCAGGGCGATGTAAAATAATACAAGGCAGGTTATTATAGTATGACAGAGATGGTTAGTATTGATGTAGTGATTGATGAAAAATACAGAGAGCCTCATGTGGATATTTACACAGAGAGCAGAACGGAACAGGTGGAAAGAATTGTTTATGCCATTGAGCATGTATCCAATGAATATTATCCGCCTGTGATGGCGAAGGATGAAGAAAAGACGTTTCTGATTTCCCAGAGGGATGTGTTCCGCATTAGGAAAGAGGGGCGGCAGATTCTTTTGGAGACGGAAGATGCAGAGCATGTTGTCAAGAGCACACTGGCAAGGCTGGAGGTGTTTTTGGACACAGAGAGATTTTTCCGGATTTCACAGTCTGAGATTATAAACCTCTACAAAGTCAAGTGTTTTGATGTCAGTATTTACGGAACGATAGAAGTTGAGTTTGACAATGGTACAAAGACGTGGGCTTCGCGCCGGTATGTCAAAATGTTGAGAGAGAAGTTGAAAGATATGAATTGTCTGTAAAAGCGAGAGGATGATGATTATGGAGATAAAAAATAAGATTA
Source organism: Eubacterium sp. (assembly GCA_024697885.1). Classification (GTDB taxonomy): domain Bacteria; phylum Bacillota; class Clostridia; order Lachnospirales; family Lachnospiraceae; genus Eubacterium_F. The sequence continues at coordinate 1,098 of JAILSA010000197.1, forward strand.
TTGTGAAGGGCTCGCTTGGTTTTGCAGTTGGTATCCTTGTCGGAGTCACCATAACAGCGGTGTCCGCAACGCTTACGATAAATGACGGAAACGTATATTTGTATTCGCCAGATTTTGCGAAAGATGTGGGAAGTGTTTTGTTGGCCTTCATACTGGAGATGATAGGTTCAGGGATTTACGGCGCCATTGGTATGGGCGGTGCTGTGGTCTACGATATTGAGGAGTGGAGTCTGTTGAAAGCAACTTTTTTTCACTTTTCACTGACAACAATATTTTTGTTTTTGATAGGATTCGCACTTCAGTGGATGACTTTTTCTACTCCGATGGAGAATTTGATTCTATTTGGCTGTGTCAGTTTTGTATATTTTATTATATGGCAGGTCAATAGTCTGGTCTACAAGCATCGTGTCAAGCAGATTAATCTGGGACTGGCGGAGTTGAAAAAAATGTCAGACAAAGGAAATGGTGCGGTATGAAATATATAAGAATTTCTGTTACGGTAATTGTGATTCTTGTGTTTGGCTATATTTTCCTTGCCGAGATGATTCTGCCGTTTAATTCTCCAAGAAACGGGGATATCTGTGAGATGCTGCCGGGGGATCGATGGTGTCTGGTAAAAGAAGACGGAACGAGAGAACCGTTCTTGGTTCCGGGAAGAGCGGATGGTGACATTGTTTTGGAAACTGTTCTTCCGGAGAGCATAGATAAAGATGTCTCTGTTCTCTGTTTTCGTGGAATGGATATGAGAGTTTATATAGGAGATGAACTGCGGCTCGATTATTCTGCAAAGGACTATGCTCTTTTTGGTGACCAGTCGGCGGAGGGGTATGCGATGGCTTCCGTTTATCCGGGGGATGAGGGGAAGAAATTGACCTTGTATTATGGCTACAATTCGGGAATGGTATACGATGTCTATATGGGAACACGCCTTGGGATTCTGGCGGATCTGTTCCGGCAGTTCGGTGCAGAACTGTTTTTGGGGCTGGCGGTTCTTCTTCTGGGACTAATTAGCTTTATCGCGTCCTGCTGTTACCGGATTGTTCACAAGAAACATCTGGAGATGCAGGAACTGTCTCTGGGGGTAATCCTTGGGGCGTGCTGGGTGATATCTAATTCAGTCTTCCGACAACTTTTTACCCGTAATATGTCGGTTATATCAAATGTTCCGTTTTTGATGGTGATGGTGATGCCGCTGCCATTTCTGGTATTTGTTGATTCTCTTCAGCAAAGACGCTATGAGAAGGCTCTGATGGCGGTGGGAATTCTGGAGATTGTGGATTTTTGCGTGTGCGCGTGTCTGTTTGTGGCCGGTAAAATGTCCCTTGTCCAAGCATTTCCGGTTGCTGCGGGCTGTGCTATTGTAAGTATTATTGTGCTTTTTGGCACAATTTTTCTTGATGTCAAAAAGCATTTGATTTCTTCCTACCGCATTATTGCAGTTGGTTTTCTCTTTTTGGCAGTTGCGGCAGTAGTTCAGATTATGATGTATCAGTTTGCTCATAACGGTGTATTCTCCGGATTTTTTATGGCTGTGGGGCTGTTTTGCTTTTTGATATGTGCGATTATATATACTATTAAGCAAATTATTGGAATCCGGATTGCTGCCAATGAGGCCGTCCATGCCAACAAGGCGAAAGACGATTTCCTCGCTAATATGTCCCATGAGATACGAACCCCTCTGAATGGGATTCTTGGTATGGATGAGATGATTATCCGGGATACCGGGGAGAGGCGAATTAAAAATTACGCACTGGAAATTAAGAGTGCAGGCAACACGCTACTGTCTTTGATTAATGACATTCTGGATTTGAGCAAGATTGAGGCGGGAAGATTAGAAATTCTTCCGGTTGATTATGATGTGGCGTCAGTGCTCAATGACGTGATAAATATTACGAGGAACCGGGCGCTTGAAAAGAATCTTCAGTACAATTTTGCGGTTTCGGAAGAACTTCCATCTGTCTTGCGGGGGGATGAGATTCGAATCCGTCAGGTGCTGCTCAATATCATCAACAATGCGATTAAGTATACAAGAGAGGGACGTGTCGATGTGGAGGTATCCGCTGAAGCGGGAGAGATACCGGAGGAGATAATTCTGGTAGTAAAAGTTGCTGATACGGGAATTGGTATCCGGGAAGAGGATAAAGATAAGCTGTTTATGAGTTTTGAGCGACTGGATGAGAAAAAGAACCGCAATATTGAAGGAACCGGTCTGGGACTTCATATCACTTATCGTCTGGTAGAGATGATGGGCGGGCGGATTGATGTGGAGAGCAAATACGGAGTGGGGAGTACGTTTACGATTGTTCTTCCGCAGCCAGTGGTAGAGAGGGAGC
>JAILSA010000224.1 GCA_024697885.1 Eubacterium sp.
CAAATTGTAACCAACTGAAAATGAGATCGCCGAAGGATGGAAAACGATATAATACTGATGTGGCAAACACAGAGCAATTGCTTCGCTTGATCCAGTCGATCCCATCAAAGAAAGCTGAGCCATTCAAGCTATGGCTTGCTCAGGTTGGCAGGGAGCGAATTGAAGAAGTAATCAATCCGGAGCTGACAATTGAGAGGGCCCTTGAGACCTATGCAAAAAAAGGTTATTCGCGAGAATGGATAAATCAGCGCCTGCAGGCAATCCAGGTAAGAAAAGAACTTACAGACGAGTGGGATAAGCGTGGCGCATTGTGTAAGACGTGCCAACAAGGTAACTTGTTAGGAACGCAGTAGTGGTTGAAGCAGGAATCCAACGACTTTAGTCGTGTGGAGTGTCAATATGCTGTGGGCATTGCACTCGCATTTGCGTTTAAGGATAACCGAGCATTTTGTAAATATATATGTCCTATCACTGTATTTTTGAAGCCAATGAGTTACTTCTCGGTTCTCAGGATAAAATGCGACAAAGACAAATGCATCTTATGCGGGAAATGCAAACGAGTATGTCCTATGAATGTAGATGTGACAGATAATTCTCGAAAACGAAAAAATGGAACAGAATGTATTCTATGCATGGAATGTGTTAGAAATTGTCCAAAGGATGCACTTTAGGACAGGCAAGAGGCTCCCAATGGGGCTTCTTTTTTTGCGTTCTGTGATAATAAAAATTTATCGCCAATGATAGAATTTAGGGATTTTTCAAACAATATTTTGGATGATAGTATAAGGACATCGAAAAAACATTTGAAAACAAAAAAGGAGGAAAAAATGATAAATTCAAGGAGAATAAAATCAACCATTGCCTGTGTCTTAGCTTTTGGTATTTTGCTCACAGGATGTAGTGGAGACAACAACACGGAGGGTAAGCCTGCGGCCACTGCCGAGGGAGGAGAAGTCAAGGAATACAAGTACGGAGAGATTGAAATCCCGGCCCTTGATGGAGCACTTTGTGGAGCTCCACTATATATCGCTTATGAAAAGGGGTTTTTGGCAGAGGAAGGATTTGACGCAAAGCTTACGGCGGCAGATTTTGAGACAAAAAAAGTAGGATTGAACAATGGAACAATTCCACTTGTAAACGGAGACTTCCAGTTTTTCCCTTCCATTGAGCAGGGAGTGAAAGTGAAGGTTGTGGATGGAATGCACAATGGATGTATCAAGGTCGTCACTAGCAAGGATTCCGGCATTAAGTCTGCGGCTGATTTGAAGGGAGCCAAAATCGGTGTTGATGAAATCGGAGGAACTACCTTCCAGGCCACCAGTCTTTGGCTTGAAAACAACGGAATCGAGGCAGAGAATAACAAGGATGTAACCTTTGTCCCTTATAGTGACGGTAACCTGGAAATAGAGGCCGTTGAAAAGGGAGAGATAAAGGCGGCAGCAGTTTGGGATCCGCTTGGCTCACAGGCCATCAATGAAAAGGGTTTTGTAGAGCTCTTTGACCTGGCTACGGATAAGCTCTTCGCAGACAAGTTCTGCTGCTTCTACTTTGCCTCAGAAAAAGTGGCAGAGGAAAATCCAGAGGAGATTGCGGCCATTTTGAGAGCCCTTAGAAAGGCAGAGAACTGGATTGTGGAAAATACAGAAGAGGCTGTGAAGATTATTGGAGAGGGAGATTACTCCAGCATTACAGACGAGAAGCTGGCGGCAGACCTGTTGAAAAGTTATGCATTTCCTAAAGAGGGAGAAGATATTGACCGAAAACTCACCGAGAGTGTCGTCTACTTCTCGAAGGAATTGGCCAAGATTGACTATCTTGAAACAGACGACGGAGAGGCATTTGCCAAAGAGATTTTGATCGACAACCTGAACTAGAAGAGAGAGGAAGCTTATGTCACAGAAAAAGAATAAAAACTTCATATGGGCCATAGTGCTGACAGTGGCAGGCTTTTCGCTTTCCCTACTTGAGAGTTTGAACATTCCTGTTAGACAGGAGGTAGACCAGTGGCCTTTTCGATATCTTTTGGGAATGCTTATTCTACTCCATCTCCTTTATGCCCTGATAGCTTTTTTGGGGGGAAAAACAAGAGAGGATTTTGTAAAAAAGGCCCAGTTTAGATTTGCCATGGGATTGGTCTTGGGAATTTGGGATTTTCTATCCACCAAAATGGATATCCTTCCACTGCCTTTTTTTCCGGGACCTGCCCAGGTGACAGCAATCTTTGTGGAGGATTTTGACTTTATCTTTGTAAATACTCTTTACTCCCTGAGACTGTTTTTGGTTGGATTTTTGGGGGGGATCCTGCTGGGAGTTGGGACAGGCATTCTGATTGGATGGTTTCGCAGATTTCATTATTGGACTTTCCCTATCATTAAAATCACAGGAGTGATACCTGCTGTGGCCTGGATGCCATTTGCCCTCACTCTCCTTCCCAATTCATTCTTTGCTGGAGCGTTTTTGATTGCCATTTGTGCTTGGTTTCCAGTGGCATTTACAACTAGCCAGGGAATGAAGGACACACCCAAAATTTACTATGAAGTGGCAAGTACCCTGGGAGGAAAAAACGCCTACAAACTGTTTAAGGTTGCTCTTCCCAATGCCATCCCCAATATTTTTAATGGTATTTCCACAGCCAACGGTCTGGCTTTCACCACCCTGGTGGTATCGGAAATGATGGGAGCAGAGGGCGGTCTTGGTTACTATATCAACTGGGCCAAGGCCTGGTCCTCCTATGACAAGGTATATGTGGCAATTGTGATTATGGCCATATTGTTTTCCCTTATTATGAAGCTGATTTCTTTCATAGAAAATTACTTGTTGAGATGGAAGAGGGGGATTGTGGCATGAGTGAAAATATAATTCAAATTAAGGACGTGAGCAGAACCTATCTTGACGCAGACAAGGAAAATGTAGAGGCCTTAAAAAATGTATCCCTGAACATAAAGCAGGGAGAGTTTGTTTCTATTATTGGTCCGTCGGGATGTGGCAAAACCACACTTCTAAGGTTGATCGCAGGACTGGATCGTCCGGAGAGCGGAAAAGTTTTGCTGGAGGAAAAGGAGATTCAGGAACCGGGACCGGAGACGGGATATGTCTTTCAGCAGGGGGGCTTGTTTCCCTGGCTCACAGTAAAAGATAATGTTGCCATTGGCTTAAAGGCGAGACGAGTTTACAAGGAAAATAAACACAAGGTGACAGAGCTTCTCAAGGCAGTGGGCCTGGAGGATTTTAAAAGCGCTTATCCCCACCAGATATCTGGTGGAATGGCCCAGAGAGTTTCCATGGCCAGAGCCCTGATTAATGACCCCAAGGTCCTGCTTTTAGACGAACCTATGGGAGCTTTGGATGCTTTTACAAGGATTGATTTGCAGGATAAAATTTTAGAACTTTGGAAGGAAAAAAATACAACCATGGTTCTTGTTACCCACGATGTAGATGAGGCGATTTATCTGAGTGACAAAATCGTAATTATGACTCAGAGGCCGGGAAAAATATCTGAGGTTATGGAGGTAAAGCTTCCCAGACCAAGAAACAGAGCGACAGAGGAATTTTCTGTTTACAGAAGTAAGATTTTAAAGAAGCTGCACCTGGCCAGCGAGATTCCTGAGCCAGAATATATAATTTAAAAATTTGGAGGTTTAAGATGTCGACATATAAAGAGAATTTTGAAAGAGCAAAGAAGTATACACTGTTTTCTTTTACCGGGTCTCCACAAAAGGAATATGATCCTTTTTACATGACAAAGGGAGATGGCATTTATGTCTGGGACGGAGAGGGCAAGAGATATATTGATCTGGGCTCTCAGCTGGTAAATATTAATGTGGGATTCAACAACCGCAGTGTTATTGAGGCTGTTAAAAATCAGGTTGAGGAGCTTGCCTATGTGGCTCCAAAACACTCCTATGAAAAAAGAGGTGAACTGGGGGAACTTATCATAAATGAGCTTGCGCCAAAAAATATGGCCAAGGTTTTGTTCACCCTGGGTGGATCAGATGCCAACGAGTTTGCCATTAGATTTGCAAAGGCCTATACGGGAAAGGAAAAAATCCTTTCAAAGTA
>JAILSA010000255.1 GCA_024697885.1 Eubacterium sp.
CCTTGACAATCTTGTCTTCAATTGATTTTAGGTCCCCCACAGCCTCTATGTCATAGCCATAGCCCTCCACCATCCACCGGTAGAGTTCGCTGTCCTTGCTGCGACAGTATGCCCTCTTACTTCCACAGACCATTACATCCATCTGGGGAATTTTCTCTGCGTCATCAAAAATTTCCCAGACCGTCTCCCTGGGAAGTTCCCTGGAATATATTAGTTTTTTCTCATCAAAAACCAGGCTTCCCCCGTCACAGGCGTAGTAAATCTGGTCGGAAATAGGGTCAAAAAGCTGGGCCACGCTGTACCTCTGTCTGCCGCTGCAGGCCATAAAGAGGATGCCTCTCTTGCGCAAATTCTCAATGACATTATAGTAGTCGGGACACAAATATTCTGCCCCTTGTCCGTCTCCTACCAGGGTGCCATCAATATCAGAAACTATAAGTTTTATCATAATCCTTCCTTTTTAAGTCTCACACTGAGATAAAAAATCGTGCCAAATGATAGTCATCTGGCACGATTTAAAGTTTTCATTGTATTGTAGTTAGAATTAGTTGTTGATCAACTTATCCTCGCCGTTCCAGCTGTAAAGCTTACGGATTTCCTCACCAATTACCTCGGATGGATGCTCAGAAGCAAGCTTTCTCATAGCCTTAAAGTGAGCCTGGCCACCTGCCTCGCTCATGTCAAGCAAGAACTCTTTTGCAAAGGAACCGTCCTGAATATCGGAGAGAACCTTCTTCATAGCCTTCTTTGTATCCTCTGTAATGATTTTTGGTCCAGTAATGTAATCACCGTACTCAGCTGTGTTAGAGATAGAATATCTCATTCCAGCAAAACCACTCTGGTAAATCAAGTCTACAATCAGCTTCATCTCGTGAATACACTCGAAGTAAGCATTTCTTGGATCGTAACCAGCCTCAACCAAAGTCTCGAATCCAGCCTGCATCAATGCACAAACACCACCGCAAAGTACTGCCTGCTCACCGAACAAGTCTGTCTCTGTCTCTGTACGGAAGGTTGTCTCAAGAACACCAGCTCTTGCTCCACCAATTGCCTGAGCATATGCCAACGCCTTCTCCAAAGCCTTACCAGAAGCATCCTGATGTACTGCAACAAGACAAGGAACTCCCTTACCTGCCTGGTACTCACTTCTTACAGTGTGTCCTGGTCCCTTAGGTGCGATCATTGTAACATCAACATCTGCTGGTGGAACGATCTGATTGAAGTGGATATTGAAACCATGAGCGAACATCAGCATGTTTCCTGCCTCAAGATTTGGCTCGATGGACTCTTTGTAAAGTTTAGCCTGCTTCTCATCGTTGATCAAAATCATGATGACATCAGCTTTCTTAGCAGCCTCTGCTGCTGTATATACCTGGAATCCCTGCTCCTCAGCTCTCTTCCAAGATCTGGATCCCTCATAAAGTCCGATGATAACATTGCATCCTGACTCTTTAGCATTCAATGCATGTGCATGTCCCTGGCTACCATAACCGATTACTGCGATAGTCTTGCCATCCAATGCAGCCAAGTTACAGTCGCTCTCATAGTAAATCTTTGCTTCTGACATAATTACTGCCTCCTATTTGTACTTAATTTGTTTTATTTAAAGCCTCACCGGGTATCCCCGTAGCGGTTTCACATTTTTAGGACCTATTAGTCCACATATCCTCTGGAAAGTCCGGAAATACCAGTACGAACCAGCTCTACGATTTCGTATCCCTCTGTCAACTTGATGAAGGCATCTAACTTCGCCTGGTTACCTGTCAACTCAATCATCATAGACTGGTCGGATACATCTACAATCTTGGCGCGGAAAATGTCCACGATCGCATTAATTGCAGGACGCTCTTCCTGCTTAGCAGCCACCTTTACAAGAATCAGCTCACGACATACAGAAGCCTCTCCTGTCAACTGCTTTACAGCTTTAACATCCTCTAACTTGTTTACCTGTTTCTCAATCTGCTCCAAAACAATATCATCTCCTGTTACGGAAACAGTCATTCTGGAAAACTCTGGGTTCTCTGTCTCACCAACTGTAAGACTGTCAATATTATATCCTCTTCGACTAAAGAGACCGGCAACGCGGCTCAATACTCCTGAGGTGTTGTTAACTAAAATGGATAGAACCACTTTACTCATAAGTCCTCTACCTTCTTTCTTCTAAACGCTTTTTTTATTTTAACAATTCACTCTTTTATTGTCAACTCTTGAAGATGAATTTCTTAAGACAGGATGACTTATACGAAAGAAAACTTCCCGGCTGATTTAGTTTTATTTAATCTTCACTTTTTTACTGAGGCCTTTCTTCCTGAACAGTTTTTTGTAAGCGCTCTTCTTTGCCTTAGGCACCTTAATAACTGTTTTCGAAGAAATCCCTTTAAAGGCTTTGGCATTGATTGATTTTGCTTTCAGTTTCTTGCTCTTAATTATAATCCTTTTAAGTTTCTTGCAGCCTTTAAATGCATTTTTACCGATTGAAACTATATTGTTTCCAATGGTTATTTTTGTGAGTTTCTTTTGATTTTTAAAAGCGTTGGCCGCAATGGAAGTCACCTGTGCTTTCGTTCCGTCTGCAAGAGTAACCGTAGCCGGAATAGTAACTGATTTTAATTTTTTCCCTGATGTAGCCGGCCCTGTATAGGCAACCTGCACAACCGTCTTGCCACTGCTGTTTTCGCTTGTTCCGGAAACCTTATAAATTGCTTTGCCCGATGAGTCCTCTTCCTTTGTTCCGACAGATGGCACACTGTTTTTGTTATTTTCACTAACGGTATTTTCCATATCGCCACCGGTGCCCGCATTGCTGTCCGATTTCACATTCCCATCGGTTTTCGCTGCATTTGTGTTTTCCGCCCCTTTGTCGTTTTCTCCTGATGTGCCACTTGAGTTAGAAACCACATATGGATATGAGGCATCACTTCCCTTTGTCACCTGATAACCTGAAGCCACCTTATATCCGCAGACAGTCCCCTGCGAGATATCTCCGGCTGCATAAGAGCCTCCTGTTATTCCTGAACTAGATCCATCAAGTCCTCTTGTACTGCCACTTGCATCAATCTTCCCGCCACTGATATTAACCTTATCATAAGTATACAATCCGTAACTGTTTGGCGCTTTCTTTCCAGCCACCCGTATCGTTCCGCTTTTGATGGAAATATTCGAACCCGCAAAAATACCGGAGCTAAATACTAACTCCCCTTCTGTCAGACTG
>JAILSA010000257.1 GCA_024697885.1 Eubacterium sp.
ATTCATTTCCTCTCCCGATTCTGAGTCCTGTTCAAAACCTTTTTCCTCTTCTTCTACGCTTACTTGAATTTTTGCTTCTACTCCATCTTCCAAAATCTCTACGCCGGTCTCTAAGTCCTTGCCATTGTCCATCATGGAGGCGTCTAGGTTAAGACTTTTTCCCTCCTTGACCTGCTCCACGCCAACTAGAAGGTTCTCTGCAAGTTCTGTCATTTCCTGTCCCAGATTTTCGTTGGTAATCAAGGCCGCCTGGTCTTGGATTCCATGAAAATTCAGGACAATATTTTTCGCAAGATCTCCGACTACCTGGGCTGGTTCACCAGTCAGTAGGGATGTGGCAAGATCTTCTAGATTCACGTCCATCTGATTTAAAAGATCTAAGGCCTCTTGAGGTGGTATTTGAAGAACGGAGGCTATGACATTTACCACTTCTGCTTCCATTTCTTCTAATTCTTTTTCATCCACCGCTGTAGGCTCATCCCCGACTTTTCCAGCCTCTATTGAAACCCTGTCGGTATCTTGCGATTTAGAACCATTCAGCTGTAAGTCACTTTTGTCTGACTTTACAACATCCTTGTTATTTGTCAAATCATGTATTTTAACGTCCCTGTTTTCTCCCATCCTGGTGTCTTTGCCAACCCTGGATGCATGATTTGCCATAAAGCTTTCAAAAGTATTATCGTTTGCCTTGGTTGTCTTTACCGACGGTGATTCCACCAAATTTGAAGTAACAAGCGTAATACTTTGTGCCTGCATTTTCCCGACCTCCTTTCACGTATTTTTTCTACATGTTTTATATCGGCAAAACACAGGCACATCTTAACCTTTTTCTATATTTTATTTTTTCATTGCAGTCATTTTTGTAGTGACCTGAGCGGCGGTTGTAGTGGACATTTCCTGGATGATTAAAGCTGATTTTGAGGTGGACATACTGTCTAAGATTTTGGCTACCAAACTCAGGTCTGTGCTCATCTCTTCCAAAATAGCAGCGGCATTTTCGGGGTCCATTTTGGCATAGGTATCTGCCTGGTCTGTAATCTCCGCTTTGTACTGGTAATCCTTTACTACCTCTCTGTAAATATCTGCCGCATTGTCCGGCTCTATCCCCTCATAGTAGGTCTTGTATTCCTCTGTGTCGGGAGCCTTGGAATTGTAAACCACATTCTGGTCAAACTCCTTGACTCTCTTGGCAAAAGCCTGCTGATTTTCCTCGAATTTTTTCAGTCTCTTGACCTCGGCCTTTAACTCCTCAATCTGGTCGGAGTTGGCTGAATCCGAGGAGGAAGTGTCTGACAGCTGGCTCTCAAGTTCCCTAATTCTTGCATTGGCCTCAGCCAAGTTGTCATATTCCTGTCCCGTAGTCGCTTCCTCTTCCCCTGTGCTTGGCAAAATCAGGTTGAGTACTGGCACGTCTTCCAAGACCGGCGCCAAAACCTGACTTCCAAAATTTCCCACATCCATCTTAATGAGAAAGCCAAAAATCAGGAGCCAGATTGCCACAATCACAACCACAATCAGAGTGGTTAGGACCTTGCTCCCCGCGCTCTCTTCATTGGGATTTTCATTTTCTTTATTGTCTTTATCTTTTTTAGCCATTTGCTAATTTCCTCCTCTGTCCTCAAAACTGTCCGTTTCCATAGCGGTAACTAATCATTTCATCCACTTCTTTTTGTTCTTTCCTGTTTTCCTCTTCTATAAATTCCAAGTAGGCCCTCTCCCTTAATTTTTCAAAGGTTTTTCTCTCCTTCATGGCCTGGGCCAGACGAATTCGTATCTCATGTAATTCCTTTTCCCTCTGGGCCACCACCAGCTTTTGCTGCATGACATAGGTCTTAATAATTTCTATATCGTCCTCCATGCGTCGAATGGTTAAAACATCCATTTCCTGGGCGATTTGAAGCCGCAACCTGTCCTCCGCCCTGGTTTGGCGGTCCACCAATCGCTCCAGCTCCTCTCTGGCCTCCTGCAGAACCATGTTGGCCCGGCTGTAATTATTTTTTTCCTGATCCTCTAACTTTTCCTTCATGGTAAGAAGGTTTTGCATGGGAAAAATAAATCTGGCCATTACTCAGCTCCATTTCCTGCCTCACCTGGGTCCGCAAAAATTTCCTTCATCATGTCTACAATTTCCTCAAAGGCAAATTTTTCATCTGTTTTCTGTCGCAAAAATTTATTGACCTTATCAATTTTTTCTATGGCAAAATCAATGTTGGGGTTGGAACCTGCCCGGTAGGCACCAATGTTAATCAAGTCCTCGGACTCCCTGTAGGTGGCCAAAACATTTTTCATTTGCCCCGCCAATTCCTTGTGGTCTTCGGAGGCCACAGCGCTCATTACACGGGAGATACTCTGAAGCACATCCACCGCCGGGTAGTGGTTCTTTTGGGCCATGCTTCTGGACAGGACAATATGTCCGTCTAGAATACCACGGGCCGTATCGGCAATGGGCTCGT
>JAILSA010000002.1 GCA_024697885.1 Eubacterium sp.
TAGGAAAAAGGGGTATAGGATGTTATTTTTTTAAAGAGGCGACAAAAATAACCAGTGCTCATATTTGACAGCCTGGCAAGCTCATCAAGGGAAATCTCCTCCATATAATGTTCATGGATATATTGAATCACAGGCTGCAGATCTCTATATTCCTTTTCCTTATTCTCTCGTCTTAGTTTCAAAATATCATTCTGATAAAGGTCCTGCCAAATCAAGAGCATAAGTCCACGAATGTAAAGATACATATCTTCCTTAATCTGAGAGGCAGAAAAAATTTCTCTCAGATGATCAAGTATAGGCTGATTTTTTTCCTCCTCCTTTTTTAGAGGAAGAATGTAATCGGGATTCGACAGAAGGGCTGGGGGAAAATGCCTGCCAAAAATATCTTTTTCCACGGAAGAGATGATGTATTCAGGGGAGAAAACAATGGCATAAAAAACACCGCCCTCTGAAGAAGCGCAGTGGGCATAGTGGAGGAGATTTCCAGGCACAAAAATCCCCTCTCCCGCCTCTAAGATATATTGAGTTTCTTCTATATAAAATTCCAGTTTTCCACTTTCTAAGTAAAAAAACTCAAATTCCGGATGAATGTGCCGGTAAAGAGCCTGGGAATTTTCAGGCAAAAAGATTGTTCTGTAGATGGCGTAGGGTTGGGCCTTTGTAATGTGGCTCACCTGTTCCAAATAAGAATTTCGATTGTATTTTGTCACGCAAAATCCCCCTTTCTCAAGTTATTCTACTATTATTTTAGGTATAAAACCCCAAAAATGTCAATATAGTGCAAGAAATGATAAATATAGTGGAAGAATCTATAGTTTCCATGTGTTAACCTTGTCTTAAGAAGGAGGTAAAATACATGGAATTTTTTCAAGTTGAAGAGAATCAGTTGATTTTTCGTTATGATGGGGAATGCTTGATGTTATCGCCCTGGGGGAATAACAGTCTGCGGGTGAGGTCAAGTATGCTGTCGGAAATTCAGGAGGACAATCTGGCCCTCCACCTGCCGGAGAATTTTTCCGGGGACCAGGTAAAAATAGAGCTTGTGGATGAGCGCCATGCCACAATCACCAATGGAAAAATTTCGGCAGAGCTTTTTGTTCAGGAGTGGGGAAATGCCCTGCAGATTTCCTACAAGAATCAGAAGGGTCAGCTCTTGCTTCGAGAGATCAGCAATGGAGGGGCCTTGGCCCGAAAGGCCAGACATTTTCGCAGTTTACCTGGAGGAAACTTTAGGCTGAAGGTGACATTTGAATCTGACCCAGAGGAAAAAATTTATGGAATGGGACAGTACCAGCAGGAAAAATTAAATCTCAAGGGTTGCAATCTGGAATTGGCCCACCGGAATTCTCAGGTATCCATTCCTTTTTACACTTCTAGTTTGGGTTATGGTTTTTTGTGGCACAAGGCTGCCATCGGAGAGGTTCATTTTGGCGCCAACACGACGGAGTGGGTGGCTGAAGAATGTAAGCAGATGGATTACTGGATTACGGCTGGGGATAGTCCGGCTGAAATCCAGGAGACCTATGCAGACTGCACAGGCAAAACTCCAATGATGCCAGAGTATGGCCTGGGTTTTTGGCAGTGCAAGCTGCGCTATTATAATGAAGATCAGGTACTCCAGGTGGCAAGAGAGTACAAAAAGAGAAATATTCCACTAGACGTTTTGGTGATTGATTATTATCACTGGCCAAGATGTGGTGATTGGAGATTTGATCCGGAGTATTTTCCAAATCCTAAAGACATGGTGAGGCAGCTGCAGGAAATGGGAATTCAGACCATGGTTTCCGTTTGGCCCCAGGTGGATTGGCGGAGTGAAAACTTTGAGGAAATGAAGCAGCAGGGGCTCCTGGTAAAACAGACGGCAGGTGTGGACGCCCAGATGATTTTTCACGGAAACAATGTTTTTATGGATGCCACCAACCCGAGAACCAGGGAATATGTCTGGCAAAAATGCAAGGAAAATTACGCGGACAAGGGAATCAGACTTTTTTGGCTGGATGAGGCCGAGCCGGAATTTACCGGTTATGATTTTCATATGTACCGATACTGTGCCGGTCCAGTGGCAGAGGTGGGGAACATTTATCCCAGGGAATATTCTCGTCTCTTTTATGAGGGTCAGCAATCCATGGGTCAGAAGGATGTGGTCAACCTGGTGCGTTGCGCCTGGGTTGGCAGTCAAAAATACGGTGCCCTTGTGTGGTCTGGAGATATTTGGTCTAGCTATGAGGATTTTCGCAAGCAGATTTGTGCGGGAATTCACATGGGCCTAAGCGGCATTCCTTGGTGGACCACAGATATTGGAGGCTTCCACGGGGGAAATGTAAATGATCCAGATTTCGTAGAACTTCTTATTAGATGGTTTCAGTTTGGAACCTTTTGCCCTGTCATGCGCCTGCACGGCTTGAGAATGCCCGGGGAGACCATTGTCAATCAGGCAGGAGAGGAGCGAGAATGGACAGGGGCCGACAATGAAATCTGGTCTTACGGCCAGGAAGCCTATGAGATCATGAAGAAGTACATTGGCATTCGTGAAAAAATGAGAGATTATAGCAGACAGCTTATGAAGGAGGCCCACGAAAAGGGAAGTCCGGTAATGCGAGCCCTTTTCTATGAATTTCCAGAGGACAAGGAGTGCTGGAATATTATGGATGAGTATATGTATGGGCCAGATCTGCTTGTAGCTCCTGTCTGCTATGAGAAAAAAAGGGAGCGCCAGGTTTACCTCCCAGCAAACAACCTCTGGGTCAATGCGACCACAGGAGAGACATACGAGGGAGGAAAAACTTACAGGGTAGAAGCACCCCTGGATGTGATTCCAATTTTTCTAAAAAAAGATTGTCAGGAAAATCTAATTTATTCAATTTGAGGGAAAGAATTATATATATAAATAGTTATTAAGAGGCCAAAAATCCACTAGATATAGTGGGTTTTTTGGCGAAAAAAATAAATCAAAAAAAGTTGAAAAAAAGTGTTGACAATGCAATATATCTTTGGTAAGATAATATTCGTTGACGCGGTAAAAACAGCGTTGCAAAAACAGCACAGAGTGCTGCAGAACCTTGATAATTGAACATTGAGACAACCTTGAAAGATTTCAAAAAATATTTCAAGGGTATGCATTCAAGATATTGAATGAACCAACCCGATTCAATTCGTTTCTATATGAATAGAAACACCAAATAAATCGAACGGATATTTAGCCAAGCTAAGTTCTGAAAGATTAAACTTTAACATGAGAGTTTGATCCTGGCTCAGGATGAACGCTGGCGGCGTGCTTAACACATGCAAGTCGAACGAAGCTCTTACGACGGATCTTTTCGGAGTGAAGATGTTTGAGACTTAGTGGCGGACGGGTGAGTAACGCGTGGGTAACCTGCCCCATAGAGGGGGACAACAGTTGGAAACGACTGCTAATACCGCATAGTAAGAGAAATTCGCATGTTTTTCTCTTGAAAGCTTTTGCGCTATGGGATGGACCCGCGTCTGATTAGCTAGTTGGTGAGGTAACGGCCCACCAAGGCGACGATCAGTAGCCGGCTTGAGAGAGTGAACGGCCACATTGGGACTGAGACACGGCCCAGACTCCTACGGGAGGCAGCAGTGGGGAATATTGCACAATGGGGGAAACCCTGATGCAGCGACGCCGCGTGAGT
>JAILSA010000007.1 GCA_024697885.1 Eubacterium sp.
TGTGATAAAATCCTTAATGGTATTAAAAACGCCTTCTTTTATTCCTGAAATATTCATAATGTCTTCAATGGTATGGAAGGATCCATTCTCCTCCCGATAAGCTATAATCTGATTGGCCTTAGCCTGACCCACACCGGTAATAGTCATAAGTTCCTCCGCATCAGCGGTATTGATATTGACCTTTTGGCTTTCTGACTTCTGGTCCTTAGACTCCTTGTCTCCCGCCTTTTCCTCCACCTTGAGCTGAGTTCCATCTGTCACAATCTGGGCTAAATTCACACTGGTCCTATCGGCCTTCTTGGTAAAACCTCCGGCCTTTTTAACCACCTTAATCAGCCGTGGTTCCTGGTCAAACACATAGACCCCCGGCTTTTTTACTGCACCCAAGATGTGAATATAAATCTTGGAATCCTTGGCTAAAGCCTGATTTTCCTGACTCTTATTTGCTTCTTCGGTCTTTAACACTGGCTGGTCACCGCTTGACCCCTGATTATAGGTCAAATATAGGGTTCCGCCGGCCAAAATAAGCAGGACAATCAATAAAGCTTTCATGGAATTATTTAATTTCAAACCTATCTCTCCTTTGTTGGTCGGTAAGGATACAGATGGTTATGTTCATTTTAACCCTAATAATAAAAAAATACAATATAACTTTTTAATAAATATGTAACAATATGGACTTTTTTCCGTGAAATATTGCATAAAAAATGGGGCGGCCTCTCGGCTACCCCAAAGCAATTCTTATGCAAAAACAGTTTTTAATATTTTGATCATCTCATCAACGTCTTCTTTTTCAATCACTAATGGTGGCACAAAACGGATGACATTGGCGCCGGCTCCCATAAGGATCAGTCCCTTGTCCAAAGCCTTGGCAATATATGGTCCCGCAGGCTCATTTAACTCTAAGCCCCTCATAAGACCAAGTCCACGGGTCTCCTTTACCACATCAAACTCCTCCACCACTTCCTGGAGCTTTTGATCCATGTAAAGTCCCATTTTGGCTGCGTGGTCTGGAATGTTTTTCTTGGCAAAAATCTCAAGTGTGGCATCCACTCCGGCAGCAGCCAAAGGATTTCCACCAAAGGTTGTTCCGTGATCACCTGGGACTAAAGCCTTGCCCACCTCTTCCCTGGCGGCAATGGCACCTACAACCAGACCGTTTCCGATTCCCTTGGCCAGGGTCACAATGTCCGGTGTGAATCCGTGGTGCATATAGGAGAACATTTTTCCTGTACGTCCCATACCGCACTGGATTTCATCCATAATCATAACAATATCGTGCTGGTCACAGAGCTGGCGAACCCCCTGCAAAAACTCAGTGTTTCCAGGGTAAATTCCGCCCTCGCCCTGGACACCTTCCAAAATAATGGCATAGGTCTTATCTGTAATAAGATTCTTTACACTGTCCAAATTGTTGTATTCCGCAAAGGAGACACCTGGAAGCATTGGCTCAAAAGGCTGGCGGTACTTGGCTGTTCCCGTAATGGAAAGAGCTCCCATGCTTCGGCCGTGGAAGGCCTTGTTCATGGCAATGACCTCATGTCTCTCCTCATGTCCCTTCATAATGGCATATTTGCGGGCGATTTTCAGGGCACCCTCGTTGGCCTCTGTTCCAGAGTTTGCCATAAAGACCTTATCAAGGCCTGTGGCCATGGCAAGGCCCTTGGCAGCCTTTAAAAGGGGCTCAGAGTAGAAAAAGTTGGAGGTGTGAATCAGCTTGTCCACCTGGTCTTTCAGGGCTTTTTTAAAGTCCTCATCGCTGTAACCCAAAGCGCAAACGGCGATACCACTTCCAAAATCCAAGTATTTTTTTCCCTCTTTATCATACAAATAAACTCCCTCACCGTGATCGAGAACAATCTGATAACGGTTGTAGGAATGGATTAAATATTTTTCTGTCTCTTCAATCATAGCATTCATTTTCTAGGCCTCCTTCGTCTTTTTCCGATCCTCTTTCTCGTGTGGATACAAATCAAGAGAGTCGTTAATAATAGCAGTTCCAATACCCTGCTTGGTATAGAACTCCAAGAGCAGGCAGTGCTCCTTGCGTCCGTCCAGAATATGGACGCGGTTAACGCCTTCTTCCACGGCATTGATGCAGTTTTTGATTTTTGGAATCATACCGCCGCCAATGGTTCCGTCGTTTAAGAGATACTTGGCCTCCTGAATTGGCAAAACGGAAATCAGAGTGTCCGGATCATCCTTGTCCATGCAGACACCGTCAATATCTGTCATAAATACCAACTTCTCTGCCTTGAGAGCCTTGGCAATAGCGCTGGCTGCATCGTCTGCATTGATGTTGTAGGACTGGAAGTTTTCATCCATGCCGATTGGGGCGATAATTGGGACAAAATCCTTCTCAATCAGGGTGTCAATCAGGTCGCTGTCCACGCTGACAACCTTGCCCACAAAACCGATGTCCTTGCCGTTTGCTGTCTTTTTTTCACAGAGCATGGTGCCGCCGTCCTTGCCGCTGATGCCGGCCGCCTTTACTCCCAGCTTTTCCATCATCTGAACCAGGTGCTTGTTGACCTTAGAAAGGACCATCTCTGCCACTTCCATAGTCTCCGCATCTGTGACGCGAAGTCCGTCAATAAACTGGCTCTCCTTGCCCATGTAGCCAAGCCACTTGCTGATTTCCTTGCCGCCGCCGTGAACGATAATTGGCTGCATGCCCACCAGTTTTAGAAGGGCCACATCCTTGATTACGGACTGCTGCAATTTTTCATCCAACATGGCAGAGCCGCCGTATTTTACTACTACTTTTTTTCCATTAAAATCTCTAATATATGGCAGGGCCTCAATCAGGGTCTCCGCCTTAATCATAATTTCTTGTAAATTCTCCATCATATCCTCCATCTCAGCCTTTTAGCTTCTGTAATCACCATTTATTTTTACATAGTCATAGGTCAAGTCGCAGCCCCAGGCTGTGGCAGAGGCCTGGCCTTCCTTCATATCACAGATAATCGTTACCTTGTCCTTGCTCAAAAGCTCTGTGGCATATTCCTCGCTGTAGTCAGTGGCTACACCATTTTCCACCAGGACTAGCTGTTTGCCGTCGGCGTGTAAAATAAGATCAATTACCTCCGGGTCAAAATTGACGCCGGAATAACCCAGGGCACAGAGAATTCTTCCCCAGTTGGCATCGCTTCCATAAACCGCTGTCTTTACCAGATTTGAGGTAATAACTGACTTGGCTAACATCTTGGCATTGGCCTTATTCTTGGCATTGATCACATGGGTTTCAAAAAGCTTGGTAGCTCCCTCTCCATCTGCCGCCATCTGCATGGCAAGGGACTGGGACACATACATAAGGGCCTCTTTAAATTCCTCATAGGCGTCCGTGCCCTTTTCGATTTTTACACCGCTGAGACCGTTGGCCAAAACCAAATAAGTATCATTGGTGGAGGTGTCTCGGTCCACAGAAATCATATTAAAGGTATCCGAAACCACATCTCTCACTAATTCCTGAAGTAACTCCTGGTCAATCTGGGCATCCGTTGTAGTCACACTGAGCATGGTGGCCATGTTGGGATGAATCATACCAGAGCCCTTGCTCATACCACCCAGGGTCACGGTCTGGTCTCCCACCTTAAAGCTGGCAGCCGCCTCCTTAGAAACTGTATCTGTTGTCATAATAGCCTGGGCTGCCCTGTGGCCGGCTTCAATGTCCTGTGACAAGTTTTCCTTGAGAAGCTTGGCTCCCTTTAGCACTGGCTCCTTGGGAATCTGCATACCAATTACTCCAGTGGATGCAGTCAGAACCTGGTCTGGCAAAATCCCCATCTGGTCTGCAATGGCCTGGGCCATAAAGAAGTTTAAGTCCTTGCCCTCCTGACCGGTACAGGCATTGGCAATGCCGCTATTTAAAACAACTGCGTGGACCTTTTTCTTCTCCCAAAGAAGGTTGCGGTCCCACTGAACTGGTGCCGCCTTCACCACGTTGGTGGTAAAAGTTCCGGCAAAAACAGCTGGCTCTTCTGTGTAAACCAAAGCCATATCCCTTCGGTTTGAATATTTAATTCCGGCTTCTGCACTGGCAGCCATAAAGCCCTGAGCCAGTGTGACGCCTCCCTGTAATTTTTCCATAATTTATAATCCTTTCTCCCAATTTAAGGAACCATTGGCACCAGGCGAAGTCCTTCCTGCTCAGAGAGGCCAAACATAATATTCATGTTCTGCACTGCCTGTCCTGCGGCACCCTTTGTTATATTGTCCATTGCACCCATCATAATAACTCGGTGGGTTCTCTCATCAACCTTTACATTCACATCTACAAAATTACTGCCCTCTACCCACTTGGTCTCAGGATTTACGCCATCCTCCAAAACGCGGACAAAGTACTCATCCTTGTAGGTATCAAGGTAGGCCTGGCGGATTTGGTCTGGGGTCACCCCATCCTTGTACTTGGCATAGGCTGTAATCAAAATTCCTCGATTCATTGGAATCAAATGAGGGGTAAAATTCAAAACCACCTCTTGTCCGGAAGCATAGCCTAACTGCTCCTCAATCTCTGGCGTATGTCTGTGGTTTGCCACGCCATAGGCCTTAATATTTTCATTTACCTCACAGTAGAGGTTAGGAACCTTGGCTCCTCTTCCCGCTCCCGAAGTACCACTCTTGGCATCAATAATCAGGG
>JAILSA010000087.1 GCA_024697885.1 Eubacterium sp.
TCAAAATCACTACGTGTTACAAGTCTCATTTTTCCACTCATAATAAACCCCTTCTATACAAATTTTATTTCGTAAATGCACGATTCATAATACTTATAGTATAACTTATTTTATCCCCTATCGTAAAGACCTGAAAGATAAATTTTTCGTGAAGGAGGAATGTCAAAGACAGATATATGATTCCTCCCCCTCCTCTTTTTGAAAATACCAAAAGGCAGAGGCCTCTACTAATTTTCTCCCCTTTTTGCCCAGTATTTTTCTGGCGGCCTCCACTTGTTCCGGCTGGATTCTCACCAAAATACCCTCTGTCAAATAGTCGTAGTCCTTAAGAACCTCTACTCCCGAAATATCCTCCACATCTCTCTTGATTTTTTCCTTTTCTCTCAATCTCATATCCTGGTGGTCCTGTAAATACTTGAGCCAAAAATCCCCCTCTCCCAGTCTGGCCAAGGTCCTCTGGTAGAGGCTTGGCATGATTTTTCTCCGGCCTAGGTTCATATTTTTGTATTTCTTTAGAAGGCGGTCAGGCAAAATAAGATAAGAAAAACTGACCTCCTCCGGAAGAATGTGATCATAGGTTCCCAAAATCACCGTCTGTCCTAAGTCCTCCTGAAGCCTCTCTGGCAAGTCCACCGGCCCCGTCACCATGCTGTCATAGATTAGGAGGTAGGACTTTGTGTAGGTCAGCCAGTCGTGGAGCCAGCCAAAATAGGCATAATTTTTCTCCGTCTCCTCTAAAACCTTTTCCAAGTAACATACCAGGGAATGGTAGTAGGCTCCCTTAGCCCCTCCAAACTCTCCCTGTCTGTAGGCGTCCTCAAACCTCTTGCTCTGAAAATAATCCTCCTGGAAAAAACGGCGCAGGTCCGGATGGCAGGGCTCAAAAAAAGTCACATCCCCCGCCACTCTCTCAAAAAGAATTTTGACCTGAGTAATGCCATCGTACAAATCGGTGCAAAGAAGTATCTCCTCCTCCTTCACCGAAAGCCCCCTCTGGGTCAGAACCTGTTCCTTGACCAGGGTTTTTAGAAGGTCTTGGTCTCCAAGCTCTCCCTTTTGTCCCCCAAAGGATTCCGTCTCTTCCAGCAGGATTTTTTTCCACTGGTCCCAAGGAAAAAGACAAGCCGCCCCCGGGCCAATGCCCGGTAAGCGACTTTCTTCCCTCGCCTCAGGGGCCCTGGTTACCACAAAGTAACCAGAGCCTCTTTTGGCATAAATATATCCTTCTTCTGCCAGTTTGGCATAGGCGGTGTTCACAGTATTCTTGGAAATATCCAGGTGCTTTGCCAAGTCTCTGACGGACCAGAGCTCCTGTCCCTCCTTTAGCTGTCCTGTGAGAATTTTTTCCCGAATCTGATTCATAATCTGATGGCAAATATTTTCTCCCTGAGGATGCAATTGAATCATGAAACCACCTCCTATGAGTTCCTGCCTGACAATTTATTTTACAGTTACCTTAATTACCTTCTTTTTCTTTCCGGATTTTACTGTAACCTTGACATTTTTACACTTTTTCAAGCCCTTGATTACAAGTTTTTTGCGGGTAACCTTAACCACCTTAACCTTCTTTTTCTTGGCAGATTTGGCAGTTACCTTGTCAAAACCCTTGGACTTGTCAATTCTTGTCACAGAAAGTTTGATTGTCTTTTTCTTGCCCTTCTTTACTGTGACCTTAGACTTCTTGGCCTTGATTTTCTTGGTGTTAGCCGTAGTGGTCTCAGTCTCTGTAGCGGTTGCAGTTGCAGTTGGAGTCGCTGTTGCTGTTGGGGCTACCGTTGCTGTTGGGGCTGCCGTTGCCGTTGGGGCTGCCGTTGCTGTTGGAGTCGCTGTTGGTGTGGCTGTTGGTGTGGCTGTTGGTGTGGCTGTTGGTGTATTTAACTCTTCTTCTGATGGAACAACTTTCTCACTCGCAACCAATCCCTCCAAAAGCTGGTCCGGAGCATAAGACATCTCAGTCAATACCTTTTCTTCACTTACAAAAGAATTCACAGCATCATAAAGTGTCTTTCCATTTTTTACAACATCAATTTCATTATCATTCAGGATATTATAATAATAATTTCCTAAGTAAATCAAAACCTCTCCTAAGGAGTTGTAACTTGATGAACCGTAGGCTTGAATAGAGCCGTCACTGGACTGGAAATTGGCAATAAACTTATTAACGGATTCTAAATATGCCTCTACCTTTTCCATATCAATACCGTCACTCTCAGAAATCATATTACTGCGATAAATATGGGCAACAAACTGTGCATCCATTACTAGACTGTCAATAGATCCATACTGGATTACAGACTGAATGGCATTTTCCTTGTCAGCAATCAGAGCATCAACTAGAGTTTTCACGGTGATATGGTCATCATCTTTTGTGATTTCAAAGCCGCCTTGTTGCAGCACTCTAAGAATCTCTCCATCTCTGGCATATGCGCCATAATCATAACTGGAAATATCATAGTTATCCTTTCTGGTCACCATATCCAAGAGATTTTCTCCCTTAAAATCCGTAACATCTACACCGCGTAAAATTAAAAATTCCATGGCACGGGCAATGAAATAGGTAAATGGTGTGGAAACCTTATCACTCTTCATATTGGCATAGCTGAGTGGAAGTGTCTTTGACTCATAGGTTGTATAGTCATAGTAGGAAAGAGTTGCTCCTTCTACCTCTCCACCATCCTTCATTTGCTCAAACTGTGATTCCAGATTTTTCTTAATAGCATCATAAAATTTAGGTTTTTCGTAGCCAGAATTGTACAGAACAGAAGCCGCATGAAGCAGACTAGGACTTTCTACTCCTGGAATAACTGTTCCATTAGAAAATGTTTTTTCAAAAACATAATCCTGCATAACCTTAATCTGAGCCTTTGCCTTATTTTTATAGGCAGTGGCCTTAGATTTATCTGGATTCAAGCTTCTGTCATCTGCTAGATATGCAGGTAGACTGCTATCGCCATAAGCGCGGTAAAGGAAGCTAATGTTATCTCCATCCTTGAGGGTGTAGGAAGATGTTCC
>JAILSA010000091.1 GCA_024697885.1 Eubacterium sp.
GGACAAACGCAAGATATTTTAAATAATGTAAATGTACAAAAATTGACTCCAAATGAGATAGGTAAAGTATTTTGTTTGAGAGATACATGGAAATATTTATTAGAAAATATAGAAGTTAATTTAGATTTGGTTTTTCTTGAAAATATACATGAATTAGTTGCAAGATTTGATGTTGACTATAGGTATCTTGGAAAAATAAGATATGATGATGTAATGATAAGTGGAACAAATTGGAGACCAGATCTACCGGATGTTGATAATGTTTTTTATAAGTTAGAAAGTTTTAAGGAAATAAATAATATTACGGAAAGAGCATTAAAAACAGGCTTATGGATAATGAGGACACAAATATTTAAGGATGGCAACAAAAGAGTTGGAAGTTTTGCGATAAATAAAATTTTAATTGAAAATGGTAAAGGTCTATTTAATGTACCGGTAGAAAAAGATGGTACATTTAAAGAGAAATTAGTAAAATATTATGAAACTAATGATGTTGATGATATTTTAGAATGGACTTATGAGAATTGTTTGGATGGTGTAAATAGAATAAAGCATAAGGAAACTCCAGCAATAGAAGAACCGAAGATAGAAGTGCCTAAAAAACGCAAAACAAGATAAGTAAGTAACCGGATCTAAGCGAAGCAACAACCGGAGAAACTGGGGATCACATTAAACCTTGGTCTAAAGGTGGTCAAACAGTTTTAGTAAATTGTCAGATGTTATGTAAGGATTGCAATCGAAAGAAATCAGATATGTACTAAAAAAAAGACTATCTTCAATTGAAGATAGTCTTTTTGGAATTTACCTTTTTATAACCTCTATGTACTTATAAATTGTAGTCCTTGAACAATCCATTAGAGCTGCAATTTCTGATATATTTAAGCTACCATCATTATATTTAGCATAGTATTTCCAAAATCGATTAGGAATAGAATCTTTAGTCAATTCTGGCCTTCCTATTTTTTTGCCTTTTGCTTTTGCATTTGCCATACCGGATTTTACTCTTTGTCGAATTATATCCCTTTCCATCTCTGCAAATACTCCCCACATCATTAGCATACCTTTGGTCATTGGGTCTATTTCTTCCTGGGAGCAATCTGCAGTGAAATTTCCGATAATAAGCTTTAATTTCTTTTCCTGAACAATTTCTAGAATTTCGCATAAATGAGAAGTGGAGCGAGTTAATCTAGATACTTCTGTAGATATTATAGTATCTCCAGGCTTTACAATGTCTAATATTTTTTTTAATTCCATCCTTTCTCTTTTATTACCACTTTCATATTCGCAATAAATATTCTTTTCGTCCGTAACACCAAGTTTTTTTAGTTCTCTTTTTTGACGATCTATGTCTTGAAGTTCTTCGTTGGTGCTGCACCTTGCATAGCCATATACCATAATTTATCCTTTCTCCTAGGATGGAAAAGCTTTTTTATATCCATCTTTCCAAAAACCTTTTTTCTTCTTTTTTGCTTTTTCCATAAGCTTTTCAAACTGATTTTTATATTTTCCGTTCGGCTCATAATAAACAGCTCTGGCAAGACCTTTTTTAACTAGTTTTTTATTAATCATTTCACGCCCCAATGAATATACATAAGCAAGTGTTCTACCATATTGGTCCGTTTTTTCCTTGTCATATTCTAACCATACTGTAGCTTCTTCTAAATCATCTTTTGTGTAATCACTAGCTTTTTTCCCCCAGGTAGTATTTTTACTTTTATCTTTATGAACGCTTTCAGGACAATCAATGCCTAACATCCGTATAGTTATTTCCTCACCATGACCATTTATTTGGCAGACGAAAGTATCTCCATCTATAACTTTTGTTACTAAGGCTTTATCTTTATCCTGGGTAAATAAAATATTTTTATCTTTTATTTCTCTGTGGCTTCCGCCAGTAAAAAGCTGGTAGAGTCCAAAAATAATAAGACAAATAGTCGCACAAAAAATCCAAGCTTTTCGATATAATCTAATCAATCCCCTTAGTATAAACATTTAAAATTCCCCCTTTATTTCCTTATCCTGGAAGAGTAGTATCTTTTCAATGCAAGTAATTTCATCCCAATCCAAGAAAGCTGAACCATAATCAAACTCTTTATAAAAATCAACACAATACTCAGTCATATACTTATTAATTTCCGGCAGATTAAGCTCTATCAAAATCAATTCAATTACATCATCAGCTAATTCATCAAAAATTGGCAGCTCTCCGTCAAGAAACGCTTTACTTAAAGCGTTGTTCGTTTCTAGAAGCCTTTTTAAGTGTTTTACTAATTTTCTTAATCTGCTTTTTGTTTCATTCATTTCATTTTTCTCACTTTCTATTATTTTATGATATACCCTTTAGTGTTCACTAAAGGGTATTCAATTAATATGGACAGAATTTCAATGATTATTAGTTTTTTTACCTGGCTTTTTTATATACAGTTTTTCATCTCTTTTTCTGTACATCTAATTATATACTATTTAATCTAATTTTCAATTCTTTGATAGAAATCTACTGGATTTATACATTATCACGCTTGGCAACCTCGTAGCCTTGGCCAAACATAAACAAGTTGTTGACCTGATCTGCGAAAAATTTATGTTCTTCTTGCTCTTTGTTCAGCATATTTACCACCTTCTATATCCTCTCTAACAACTCTTTCCAGTAGCTCTAATACATATTCTGGTGGATTTCTTTTATCGGTTTCCCAGTCCTCATAAGTCCTATATGGGATGTGATAGTAGTCGCAAAACTTTCTTCTGGATAAACCAGAGAGACTTCTTATAAATTTAGCTCTATTCATAGCAAAGTAACCTTTCTTAAATTAATTATAAGTCGCAGAGCTGAGAAGCTGCTTAGCAGCTTCAATAGCTCGGTGACTCCACAAGGGGGAGGCTGCCGCCGGGGATTGTAGCTCCCCAGGAGGCTGGTCATCTTATAAATTTCTGTGTTCTGCTGATACCCTATCCTTTTGTTTCAGATATTTTCTTATATACAAAAAGCGTAGCCAGACAATCGGCCAGGCTGTTATGAGCGCCAAGTTCGGGCCATTCGTAATCATAGTAGTCAGCAGCGGTAGTTAGTTTCTGCCATTTGTAATCCTCATAATAATCGTTCCATTCACCGTAGATTTCTGCAAAGTCCTCCATAACATCGACGACCTCAGCCTTTTCGGCAATACATACTCCGCTGTTTAGTAAAAATTCCAAGTCGAAGCTTGTGTTATAACCTACGATTTTGTCTGTCTGGAAAAAGAACTCACTAATTTCCTCAATGCTTGTGAAAATCGGTTTAGCATCCTTTACATCTTCTGGACTGATATGATTAACTCGCTCGGCCTCTGGCCACTCAACTGCCTCGGTCGGCTTAAAATATCTATCAAACAAGGTTTCTCCGGTATCGCTGATAATCGAAACCTGTAAAAGCTCGTCCTTGACAAAGTTCAGGCCTGTTGTTTCGGTATCAACAACGATAAAATCGTATTTCTTTTCGATTTCTCGCTCCAAAAACTTAGCTTTCACCTTTTCTCTCATAGCAGCACATTTCTTTTCACGGCATTTTTTTCGATAACGCCTCCGCCTAGCTGCGTTTCTGCGTTCTCGTTCTGGCCCGAAAAACTCGTAAAGTTGTTCTTTGGAGGCCTGTTCCACTTCATCCGGCGAATAGTACCTGTATTGGTGTTCGCAATTTTGGTTCGACCAGAGTTCAATGCCTTCGGCATCTTTCTTAGGCAAAAAGCCATCCAAGGCCCATTGTCGTATAGTTTTGTGTTTGTTGTATTCTGGATGGTAATTTTTTACTTGCATACATTCACTCCCCTTTTTTCTCTACTTCATCTCTTTTCCATAATCCCATAAACCGGAATAAATCATCTGAGCATTTATCATTGTTTCCATGTTTGCCATCCATGTTTTCATATCCAATCTTTCCTTTTCCAATGCTCTTTCAAATACTCCTTTGCAAAACAAATAGCAGTTTGAAACACTATATCGTCTGTTAACTCACGCTCACCTCTTGCTATCTTGTAGCCGATTGCATTCGTGTCAGTTACCTGCTCGCAATATTTAAGCACCACCTCTTTGTACTCTTCCACAAGTTCATCATCAATTGTTCCCAAAACAAAACAATATTTTTTTCCTTTAATCTCCTTCTCGGCATCAAAGGCCTTCGAGATAAATTGTTCTTCGTCAATTACCGCAAGTTTAACTTGGGCGAATGTTCCTAAATCGTTTTCATATGGGTCAGCGTACTCCTCATACTCCACCAATACGAACCCATTTTCTTTACAATACTTGTCAACCGCTTCCTTGACGCTTAAACCTTCAAGCATCAAGTCACACATTGTAATCACCAAAACATCTTCGTTATACTTTCTCATAGTAATCTCTCCTTTCTACTCTACCTTGATACAAAGCTCTGGCCTTCCGTTGGTTGTTAGAAGGGCCATGCTAATTACTTTTTTATCCTTGTACTTCTTCCAGTATTCCTGTTTCTTCTCGTCCTCGTAGTCATAGAAGGATAGCTCGTTACACCAACCGTTGACAGTAATTAAAAAGTCTGAATTTGTAAACTTGTTAAGAAGCTCTTGCAATCTCATAATAAACATCTCCTTTTCCATTGTAGGTTGCCCCTTTGGTCAATTTCTAATATTATTATACACCGAATGCGTGTATTTTTCCATTGTAATTATTGCTGGTTTTTAAGTCTTAAAACCCTTTAGATGTAGTGCATTATGACGAAAATATTATTTTTCGCAAAAAATTTAAAAAAGTTTTATGAACGGTAAAGTGATTTTTAACCGTTTTGTGTTATATTGGGTTTGATAGGGAATATAATATAAGGAAGGAGAGAGGATTATTGGCAGCTGATAAGGTATTAGATCGCCGATTTGAAATGTGTACTTACATATTGCAAAAAAGAGTAACACACTATTCAGATCTAATGAAAAAATTTCATATCAGCAAACCAACCGCTGCAAGTGATGTGGCTTTTATTTCTAAGTACCTTCTTTCCTTGGAAACAAAAGATGGTGTAGCTGGGTATATTAAAGTTCTTGAAACTGGTTTAAGAGCATCCCTGATTAAACTATGCTATGAAGATGCATCCACATTGATAGACTTTTATAAGGCTTTGGCAGAAAAGGATATGGAAGTAATTATGGATGAGCATGATAAGATTTTGGATGTCTTAGACAAGGTAATTAAAATGATTGTTATGCCTCAGGATCTACAGCAGAGAATAGATGAATGCAATTAGCATTTATCGGTCTGCGTAAGCACATAAGAAGCCTTGTGTGCTTATTAGGCTGATAAGTCTAATTTATAAAGTTATTAATTATTTGTACATTGACAATTGAATACTGTATTAATGCCGTCCGTCCGATACAGTTACGCATTGCTCCAGACCGCAGATACGCCAAGACTCACATTGACAAGTAAGTGACAGATACTGAAACCGATGTGAGGTTTCTTATGTGAAGAGCGAAAAATATCCATGCAGAAAAAGAGACTGTGGTAGTCTCCAGGTTGCGACTGTATTTCATAATGATACTTTGCGAGTAGCAGCCCCTTGGTAGGGGGTAGGTGAGAGTCCTATGTGGGTTTTTAACCAGAACCAGCGGTAATTAACTTTTTTATATCTGCTTAAAAGAGCATATAAAGATATTTGTATATTGTTTTATGCAGATATTATTTTATAAGGAAGGAGATATTGCTTTGAATAAAAAAGAACTACTAAAGAATAGTATGCAGCTAGCCATGTTAAAGCAGCTCCGCTTTAAAAAAATGATTAGTGATACAGAATACACTATGATTCTAAATCGTCTTAAAAAAGCGAAAAAAAACAAATAAAATGCTTGATTTTCAAAAACATCACTGTTATAATAACCATAGAGAGTTACCGATAGGGTAACAAAATGTTGGAGGTGATAAAGTGGAAGTCGAGTTAATTAAGGCGAGTCCTTTATTTAACAATGACTCAAGTGTGAGAAAAGAAAGAATGAGAGTAGCAGCTTATTGTAGAGTTAGTACGGATGAAGAAGAACAGCTGAAAAGCTATGATTCTATGGTCCAGTATTATACTGACTTAATCAAAAAAAATTCTGAATGGGTTTTTGCCGGTGTCTATGCAGACAAAGCAACTACCGGAACTAAGGTTCTTAATAGGGAAGAATTTCAAAAGCTGATTAATGATTGTATGGTAGGTAGAATAGATATGGTCTTAGCTAAGAGCTTATCAAGATTTGCTAGAAATACATTAGATACTCTCAAATATGTAAGGATGTTAAAAGAAAAAGGAATAGCTGTTTATTTTGAAGTTGAAAAAATCAACACTTTAAAAGATGGCGAATTTCTAATGACAATCCTAAGTTCTGTTGCACAGCAGGAAGTAGAAAACACTTCCGCTTATGTTAAGAAAGGACTGAAAATGAAAATGAAGCGAGGCGAAATGGTTGGCTTCCAAGGTTGTACCGGATATAAATACGATCCGGTAACTAAAACAATTTCTGTGGATGAAGATGGAGCTGAAATAGTTCGCTACATATTTGATAGATATGTAGCAGGAGCAGGCAGCACAGTAATAGCCAGGGAATTAAATCAAATGGGTTTAACCACAATCCGAGGAAATCCTTGGTCTAACTCATCCGTAATTGGTGTAGTAAAAAATGAAAAGTACACTGGAGACTTATTAATGGGTAAAACCTTCACGGTGGATCCCCTCTCTAAGAGAAGATTAGAAAATCGTGGAGAAGAAGATAAGTATCTCATTAAAAACCACCATGAAGCAATCATAACTAAAGAAAAGTTTGAAGAAGCTCAGGCTATGCTTAGCAAGAGAAATGGCAACCGAAAAAAAGGTGTAGTTTTAGGACATAGACAAAAATACAGTCGGCAATATGCTTTTAGCTGTATGATAAAATGTGCCTTTTGTGGAGCTAATCTTACCAGAAGAACCTGGCACACATCATCCAAGTATAAAAAAATAACTTGGCAATGTGTAGAATCTTCCAAAAAAGGAAGACGGTTTTGTCCTGATAGTAAAGCGGTTCCAGAGAGTATTATAGAAGAAGCTTTTGTAGAATCATATAGATTACTTTGTTCAGACAATAAGTCGGTCTTAGATGATTTTTTAAAGAAAGTAGAATCAGCTCTTAACAGCTCGGACATTTCTTTAGAACTTGAAAAACTAAAAAAATCGGAAAGTAGAATCCTCCAAAAAAGGAAAAAACTTCTGGATGGCTTTTTAGAAAATGCTATCGATAAAGAGACTTTTAAAGAAGAGGATTATCAATTAAAAATAAAGCTTTCCAAGTTAGAAGAAAAAATCGATAAATGCTGCGATAACGCAAATGTTGAATCTGATACAAAAAAGCGTATTGAAGATTTTAGAAAGTTATTATCAAAAAATGAAATAATGACAGAATTTGATAGAGCAATATTTGAAAGTATTGTAGAGGAAGTTATCGTTGGCGGTTACGATGAAGAAGGTAACAAAGATCCTTACCGGATCACTTTTATATACAAAACCGGATTTACAGACTCAATTAATAAATCCAAAACAAGATATAAGCAGCTTCCAGAAGGAAAGAGCGGTAGTTTGTACTCCTATAAAAAAGACGAGTCAAACACTATGTTATCCTACAATAGTGACAACACATGTGGAGACGATTGTAGGACTACAAAGAGTAAATTTGTAACAATCCTTGAATTTACGCACTTTGTTGATTATAACTCTTTTATAAAAATAAGTGAAAATCACAAAGAGAAGATAGGAATTAATAAATTTACTGTAGTAGTTGCTTTTAAACTGGAGACTGGGGACACAAACATTTAGTATATAGAAGTGAATAAGGAACCAAGAATTTTGGTAATACAAAGGATGCTTATGTTACATAAGTATCCTTTTTTTACGGTTGAAACACCTCAAGAAATATAAACCAGTGCGTTGCATATTGCATATTTTTACATCACAAATAACTTATTGTAAGCCAGCAACACTCGCCTACTGAATGTAGGCGAGAGAAAGGAGAAGCTGAATGAAAGATGAAGTACTAAAGGTTCGGCTCCAGGGTTCACCGGAAATATTAAAGATTCGGCTCCAAGGATTACCAAGCACGATTAAGTGGTTTTTGAAGGTTTTAGAAAAGGATACCAGATTCGACATGGTAGATACATCTAGTATGTATCAAATTAAAACATCTAACAAGTACAAAAGATGTTATACCAACATCATCAGGAAGCAGACAAGCACTGTTTCCAAAAAATAAAAATACACATCGGAAAGAGAGGATTAGAAATGAAAGTAATAGCGATTTCAAATCAAAAAGGTGGTACAGCAAAGAGTACCACAGCCATTAATTTAGGAATTGGATTAGCAAGAGAAGGAAAGAAAGTTCTTCTAGTTGACTGCGATAGTCAAGGTTCTATGTCAGCAGGTCTCGGTGTAGCTGAACCGGATAGTTTAAACATTGCTCTCCCAACGGTAATTGAAAAACTTATTAATGATGAAGCTTTTGACAAATATGAAGGAATTATCCATCATCCTGAGGGTGTAGATTTTATGCCTTGTAATATTTTATTATCTGCTTTAGAGCAAAGTTTGATTAATGTAATGAGAAGAGAATATGTTTTAAAAGAATATATTGATATGTTCAAGGATGAGTATGACTATGTGATTTTAGATTGTATGCCTAGCCTTGGCATGGTTACGGTCAATGCTTTGGCAGCTGCGGATTCAGTATTAATACCTTGTCAACCTGCTTACTATTCAATTAAGGGTTTACAGCAATTAATTATAACAATTAGTAAAGTAAGGAAAAATCTTAATCCTAATTTAAAAATCGAAGGTGTACTATTTACAATAATCGATGCCAGAACAAATTTCTCAAAAGAAATTATTCAGCTTCTTAAAGAAAGCTATGGAAATGATATAAATTTCTTTGAATCAGGAATCCCTAAATCAGTAAGAGCAGAAGAAACCGCTGTGGAAGGAATTAGTATATATAAGCATAATCCAACCGGCAAGGTGGCACTTGCCTATGAAAAACTAGTAAAGGAGGTTCTTGAAAATGAGTAGTCTTTCAAACAAAATTTCTTTAAAGTACGATGGCTTATTTGGTGGAAGTGTAGAAGAAGATGAAATCAAAAATGCACAAGAAATAGCACTGGATGAGCTTCATGAATTTAAAAATCATCCATTTATTGTAAGAGATGATGAAAAGCTTCAGGAAATGATTGAAAGTATTAAGAAGGTAGGTATTCTTAATCCGGCAATAGCAAGAAAAGATCCAAATGGTGGCTACGAACTTATTTCTGGCCATACCAGGAAGGAAGCTGCTAAGAGGGCCGGATTAGCAACAATGCCTGTAATTGTAAGAGATTATGATAATGATATGGCTACGATTGCTATGGTTGATTCTAACTTGCAAAGAGAAGAACTTTTGATTAGCGAAAAAGCCAAGGCCTATGCTATGAGGTATGAAGCTATAAAACACCAGGGTTCAAACCAAGGCTCCAGCTTACAAGCTATGAGTGAGGAAACTGGAGAAGGCTATAAAACTATCCAGCGTTTAATAAATTTATCATATTTATCAGATGATTTATTAAATCTCGTAGATCAAAAAAAACTTGGCATAACTCAAGGACTGGATCTTACTACTTTATCAAAAGAAGAACAAACTTTAGTTTATGCAGATATGATTGAAACCGATATCAAACCTTCCATGAAGCAAACGAAGAAAATTAAAGATTTAAGTGCAGAAGGAAAATTAGATGAGTATGTGATTCATGAAATATTATCAAAACCTATAGTTTCTCAGCAACCTAAACAATCCAAAAAAAATGAAAATACTTATGATGAAAAATCTATAGAAGCGGCTATAAAGCAAATATTTGAAAATACCGGTATTCTTTCTTACAACGCTGAAAATGATAGATATGGTATTAAGATGGGAAATGAATGGATTAATACTGGTTTTCATTGTGGTGATCGTCTAAGAGCATTCATTAACGGATGTTGGGTTGATACTCGTATGGAGTATAGTCTTGAAAAAGAATGGTATCTGGTTGGAACTGAATTTATAGGAAATCTTGAAAATATTATAGTGAGAATTTAGAGGGGGATAAAAGATGCCAGATTTAAGAAGCTTATCATTCGGAGGCCGTGTTCTATTTATTAGGAACTTTAAAGGCCTATCACAATACGATGTAGGCCATGCACTTGGTTTTTCCGAGCGCACCGCCTCACTAAGAATATCACAGTGGGAAACAGGATTTAGAAATCCTTCAAAAGAGACTGTTGCAGCCATGGCAAAAGTATTAGATGTATCAGAAGATATGCTTAAAATATATGATAATTTAAATCCTAATGATTTTTTCTGTGAGCTTCTTTGGTTAGAGGAATTACTTCCAGGACTAGAACTTTCGCTCCTGGAAGATTCCACCGATAATCAATTATTTTTGGATTTTATGAAAATATGGAAAAGGTTAAAAAACCAATTAAAAGTCGGAAGAATTACCAAAAAAGACTATATCAATTGGAAGTTGAATTACCGTTTACCAGAAAGTGAGGAGAAGTGATGGAAGGTTTAAGTTTGGACTACTTTTATGGCATGCAGGCAGAAATGTTTTCATTTATTAGAATTCCTAAAATCTTGATAAAAGATGGAAGATTTGAAAAAATGTCAAATGATGCAAAAATGCTTTTTGGACTGCTTCTAGATCGTATGAGCTTGTCAATGAAAAACCGATGGTTTGATGAAGAAGATAGGGTTTATATTATATATACAACGGATGAAATCATGGTTGACTTAAATATTGGCTCAGCTAAATGTGTTAAGCTTTTAAAGGAATTGGAAGCTTACAGTTTGATAGAAAGAAAAAAACAAGGTGTTCCAAAACCAGATATTATTTATGTTAAGAACTTTTCAATACTCGCTAATGATGGCCAGGAAATCCCTAAAGAAGCAGCTGCAAAAGTTAGAGGATGGAGACAAAAGAAAACAATAGATTCAGAAGAAAAAGAAGCTGAAAACAGCGAAGATTCAGGCGTGTTTTCAAAATCGAAACAAGCGTGTTTTGAAAATCGAAACACGGCCGTGTTTTCAAAATCGAAACAAGCGTGTTTTGAAAATCGAAACAAGCGTGTTTTCAAAATCAAAACCTAATAATACTAATATTAATAATACTAATATTAATAATACTGATAATAATAATACTAATAATATTAATACTAATTCTATATCTATCTCATCTAATCTATCTGGAGATGAGATGAGATTTGATGAGAATCAAAATCAAGGGGTATATTATGCATTAGATTTTACAGAAGAGCTTCCTGAACCTATAGAATACAATATGACAGAATTGTTGAAGGAAAAGAATGGTATTCCTTACCAGTATGTACATCAGCCGGAGCAAATGAAAGTTGCAATGCAAACCTTATTTGGATGGAACTATAGGTTGTTAAAAATTCAAGATCAGGATGATGGAATCAGACAAGAGGATAATTTCTATAAGCTATTTCTTAGAAACTTTATCTTTATAGCCACATCACAAGCTCCGATAAAGATTCACAGTGGTAAACAAACCATTACTTACAAAGACTTCATTGATGCACTAAATGTAATTTTCCATGAGGGAAAGGAAAATGTTCAAAAAAAATTCATGTTGCTAATTGACCGATGTATTTATCGTTATGAAAATTATTCCAAGAAAAATGAGATTTCAAATCCTGATGCCCTTGCAAGGACAATTATTTGGAGCATCTTAATCAATTTTGAAGAGGACTGGAATGGTTGGTTTAATTATGATTATGATAAAAGCAGAGAACAAGGTATAGAATCTTCTAACCTCAAAAAAAGAACAAACAGTTTTATAAATTTCGAGCAAAGGGATTATTCAAAAGAGCAAATGAGTGATTTGGAAAAGACCTTGTTAGGGATTAAATAATAACAAGAAAGGATGAAAATTATGAACAAAATTATTTTGATGGGATATCTATCCAAGGATCCGGAGCTGCAGGTCAGCCAGGGAGAAAAAGAAACGAAGTTTGCGAGATTTGATATTGCTGTAAATCGAAGAAAGAATAAGAATGAAGCAGACTTTTTCCATTGCACGGCTTTTGGTAAAATGGCAGAATTTATCGAAAAATACTTCCATAAAGGTTCTAGGATGCTTGTATCTGGTAGAATGGAATCTAATGACTATACTAACAAAAATGGAGAAAAGGTGTATGGATACCAGGTGTTAGTAGAAGAAGTAGAATTTGGTGAAAAGGCTTCCAAGGGTGATGGCAATGAGGAATAATGATATTAAGCAAGTAAAATTTACTCTTAATCTCCGCTACAAAGAAGATAGAGAGTTGTATGAGCTGCTAAAGAAAAAATCCAATATGGCTTCTTTTATCAAGCAAGCTCTGGCATTATATCAAGATTTGGTAATTGTACCAAAATCTGATTTAAAAAAAATGGAAGATAGAATCATTTCTGCAATAGAGGATAACATATCTTCCAAGGAAACTAAAAATTAAACTTTTGGACAATTTGTCCAGAAGTGAATAACCGGTGGGGTTCAGAAAGGAAGGGATTCAGCATGAAAAGAATATTTGTTATTAGCCTTTTGTCTGTCATGATGCTTTTAATGGCTGGTTCTATAGAGGCCAAAGCTGCAAAAAAGTATTTGATGGTAGTCAATAAGACAAAAACCATTAAAAAACAAACTTTTAAAAAAGCTAAAAAAGTAACAGTAAAATCCTCTAACTATCATATTTGCCAGGTAAAATTTTTAAAGAAAAAGAAGAAGGTAAGGATCTCAACTATTGCCACTGGATCCGCAACGGTTACGGTAAAAGTAAAAAAGAAAAATAAATCAACCCAAAAATATAAATATGTTTTTAAGACAGTTGAATCCAAAGCTGCAAAAAATAAACTTGAATGTAAAACAGCTTTTAAAAAAGTCAATGAATATAGAAAAGCTGCTGGAGTGGAACCGTTGGAATGGTCAGATGTCTTTTATGATGCTGGAGTGTATAGATTAAAATCCAGTGGATTTGATGATCATGCAAATCTTTATGATGATTTAGAATCTTTTTTTGGTGGATTTTATTATACCATAGATGGTTCTATGCCAAGTAATTATGGATTTGAAAGAGATTATATTACTGGTGAAAACTTGGCTGCTGGATATAAAACCACTATGGAAGCTGTAAAAGCATGGAGAAAAAGTTCGGGTCACTATAGTAATATGATTTATTCAACTCATAAAAGTGCAGCTATTGCCAAGGTTGGAGGAATGTATGTCATGTTGTTTTCAGATGACACTGCATCCTTTTTAGCTCAATGGAGAGAAAATATTAAAAATGGTAAATTAGTAAAAGTAACGGTAAGAGAAATAGATGGAAATACTGGCAAAAATAAAACGAATGCAGCTATTGTTTGTTATGATATCGAATCTAGATGGAAATGTAGAAATACTGTTGTACAAAAAAAAGGAAAAGATGTTCAAATGCATCTAACGGTTGGACATACTTATATTTTTTACGACAATAGTATAGAATCCACAGAAGGAAAAGTAAGAAGAGTTGAGTTAACTATAACAAAAGATGGACCAAACATAGTTGAACTAATTGATTAATAAATCAATGAATAGCATAAATAAAAAGACACTTAGGTAAACACCCAAGTGTCTTTTTTATAAATAAAGAAGTGTTGTTTTTGGACAAATTGTCCAGAAGTTATTTTAAAGGAGGAGTTATATGAAGCATAGAATAAGAATGCCTACTAGCCGTAAAACTGATAACAAAACACAAAAAGAAGAAAAAAGAAAGGAAAATTATTATGTTACATTTTAAGAAAATAATGTCATTATTTTTAGTATTTGCAATGATACTGGGAATATTTGGCACCAATAGTTTGACTGTAAAAGCAGCTACAACAGAAAAAGTAGCATTAGATGGTATGGGTAGTTATGGTTCCCTAAGTATAGGTGGAAAAACCAAAACTGGTGTATGGCATCGTATGGATTTAGGTGGCGAAGATGGTTTTTGTTTAAATCTAGGAAAAGCTTGTCACTCTGGAAATATTTATGAGGTCACTGATAGTTATACCTGGACACAAGCTACTAGTGGAGAAAAAAGAGGATATTATGCAAAAATCTTTAGATGGTATGATCTTGTATGTGAAGGCTCAAAAAAGAGCTTTATTATGAGTCAAGCATTAGTATGGTCAGTTGCAGAAGGCTATAATTCAGAAGCACAATTAAAAGCGGTAATAAAAGAGGTTAAGGATAAAACCGGTTTTTATTCAGGGAAAACCGTAAATCAACTTTACAACACTATTTTTGAAACAGATAGTAGCTTTACAGTAAAGGTTAAGTATTGGAAAAAACAAGGTGGAAGCTCTAGCTATCAAACATTGCTTACAGTAGAGGCTTCCGCTAGAGATTATAAACCTCATAAATTAAGCAAAGGAGAATATTATCGTCAGCGTATTACTTTAACAAAATCAGATGATTTGGAAAAACCTTTGTCTGGTATCTACTTTCAGTTAGATATAAAAAATTATGTTGATTTGTATTCAGCAAGTATTACAGGACTTGATGGAACGGTAGATACTGGTGGTTCTGATAATTCTCCAGAATTTACATTGGTTGGTCGTACAAGAGCTAACGGTACACTAGCATTTCGTATGACTTACTATATAGAAAATGAAAAGTCAGCTTATTATTTCACTGATAGTGAATTAAATAAAATGACGGCGGATGAGAGAAAAGCTGCAAAACAGTATTTAACTAATACATTAGATTTAACCGCTGGTGTTGATTTTGGACCTAATATGTCAAAAGCTGAGGCAGAAGATCTTGCAGCTGCTCAGATAAATAATCAAATTCAAAGTATTAATAACAATTATACCTTAACTGAAACTAATAATTCAGCACAACCACATACTTT
>JAILSA010000114.1 GCA_024697885.1 Eubacterium sp.
TAAGAGCGACAAGTATGATGTGATTATTATTAACTTTGCAAACCCTGACATGGTAGGTCATACCGGAGTTCAGTCCGCTGCTATTAAGGCGGTAGAGGCTGTAGATGAGTGTGTAGGAAAGGCAGTAGCTGCCCTTAAGGAAGTGGACGGACAGATGTTTATCTGTGCAGACCACGGAAATGCTGAGCAGTTGATTGACTACGAGACAGGAGAGCCTCATACTGCTCATACCACTAATCCAGTACCATTTATTTTGGTAAATTACGATGAGGCCTATACATTGAAAGAGGGTGGTTGCCTGGCAGATATTGCCCCAACTCTTATTGAGATGATGGGACTTGATCAGCCAGCGGAGATGACTGGTAAATCCCTCTTAATCAAAAAATAATAGGTATTGAATTTTTACAAGGTGTATGTCGGAAGATTTGGCATACACCTTTTTTGGTAAAAAGGACATGATTCGTTCACATTTATGATATAAGATAGAATGTAAAATTTGTCAGAGACATGGCTAAGGATAAATGTAAGGAAGGTGATCTTATGAGAAACCGAATTGCCAGATTTATGTATGGAAGATATGGAAATGACCAGTTGGGCAATTTTCTTTTTGGACTCTATCTTGTGGTATTTGTAGTCCAGTTCTTGTTCCGCAAGAGCCCGGTGGGCCTGGTGCTTATGTACCTGGGTTATGGCCTGGTGATCTTGTATTTTTTCCGAGTTCTCTCTAGAAATATTTACAAGAGGTCGGCGGAGAATCAAAAGTTTTTGCGGGCCTTTAGGCCGGTGAAAAACTATGTTCACTACCTGAAGATGAAGTGGAAGGAGCGGGGAGGAAGCAAGAAGCTTTACCGCTGCAGCAAGTGTCAGCAGATTATTCGTGTGCCAAGGGGCAAGGGGAAAATCGCCATTACCTGTCCTAAGTGCCACTTTGAATTTATTAAGAAAACCTGATTTAGACAGGGGGGAGATGACATGTTTGGCTATGTGACTACCAACAAGCCAGAACTTAAACTCAGGGAATTTGACCGCTACAAGGGCTTTTACTGTGGCCTCTGCCGGAGCCTTCGGTCCGACCACGGATTTTTGGGCCAGATGACCCTGACCTATGATATGACCTTTTTGGTCCTTTTACTGTCCTCTCTCTATGAGCCAAAGACCCAGGAACGAAAGGCCAGGTGCATAGTCCACCCGGCCAAAAAACAGCATATAATCCAAAATCAGGCCACCAAATACGGGGCGGACTTAAATATTCTTTTGACCCAAAAGCACTTTGAGGACGACTGGCAGGACGAGAAAAAAATCCAGGCTTTGGCAGGGGCTAAGGCCTTTGGAAAAAGGGCCCGGCAGGTGGAGAAAAATTATCCCAGACAGGCGGATGCCATCCGCAAGAGCCTAGATGACCTGGCCCGGTGTGAGAGGGAAAACTGCCAGAACTTAGATAAGGTGGCCAGACCCTTTGGACAGCTGATGGGAGAACTTTTTGTCTGGAAGGAGGACGCCTTTCAGGAGATCCTCCGGTCCTTTGGATTTTACCTTGGCAAGTTTATCTATCTGATGGATGCCTACATGGACCGGCAGGAGGATGAGAAAAAGGGCTGTTTTAACCCTCTGATGGACCTGGCTCGGGAGGAGGATTACGAGGAGAGGATCAGAGAGATTCTTGACCACACCATGAGAATGGCCATTGTAGAGTTTGAAAAATTACCCCTGGAACAGGACCTTCCTATTTTGAGAAATATTTTATATGAGGGTGTCTGGTCCGCTTATGAAAGGAAAAAAAGAGATGAATGATCCATATATCGTGTTGGGCGTATCCCGCTCAGCCACCGATCGAGAGATAAAAAAGGCATATCGCCAAAAGAGCAGGCAGTACCACCCGGACTCCTATTCGGACCCCAGCCAGAAGGAGTGGGCGGAGGAAAGGTTTAGGGAGGTCCAGGAGGCCTATAACCAAATCGTCAACGAGAAATCCGGCAATTACTCCGGTTCCTACAATGCCGGAGGCCAGCAGTCCTACTCGGAGGAGGACCAGAGGCTGATGGCGGCCATGAATTACATTAATGCCAGAAGGTTTAATGAGGCCATTAATGTCCTTAATTCCATAGACAACCACAGTGCCCGCTGGTATTTTCTCAGTTCCTATGCCAATTTGGGACTGGGCAACAATGCAGTGGCCCTGGATTATGCCAGGAGGGCCTGTGAGTTAGACCCGGGCAATCCACAGTTTAGTCAGTACTACCAGCAACTTCAGCAGGGCGGGGGCTTTGGAGCCTTTGGCAGTCCCTTTGGAGGCGGCTACGGTGGCGGTTACGGCGGCTATGGTGGCTACGGCAGCTATGGGGATAGCTACTCCTCCTGTGGCACCGGTAACCTCTGCTGTG
Organism: Eubacterium sp.; assembly: GCA_024697885.1. Taxonomy (GTDB): domain Bacteria; phylum Bacillota; class Clostridia; order Lachnospirales; family Lachnospiraceae; genus Eubacterium_F. The sequence continues at coordinate 2,382 of JAILSA010000114.1, forward strand.
ACCTCTGGTGTCTGGATACTATGTGCGAGTGCATGGGCGGCGACCTCTGTGCCTGCTGCTAGGAGATGATGAGATGAAGAAAAATAGTGTGAGGCATATGGCCCTTTTGGGAATTTTGGCGGCCCTTAGCACCCTTCTTGTGGTTTTGGGCAGTTTGATCTCCGTAAATACCATATTTTTCACGGCCCTGGCGGCCTTTTTGCTGGGCATTGTCCTCCTAATCAGCCCCAAGGGACAGGGCATTGTCTTTTTCCTGGTCTGCCTGGCTCTGGATTTTTTCCTAAATCCCAACAAGCTCCATGTCTTCTTGTATTTGGGACTGGGAGGCTATATCCTCCTGGCGGAGTTGACTTATGAGGGACTTAAGAAAAAGGTGGAGGGAAAAAGACTGGAAAACCTTCACAGGGCCCTTAGACTTGTAATTTTTTTGCTGGGATTTTTGCCTATTTTTTTCTTTTTGCCAGACCTTTTACTGGCCCAAACCAGGGTGGCAGAATTTCAGGACCAGGTTTGGTTCGAACTGGCGGCAGTGGTGGCAGGAGTTGTATTTTGGGCGATTTACGACCTGGCCTATGGGATTTTTAAGAGAGAATTTTACAAGAGATTTCATGATGTGGTAAAGTAAACCACATCTTGTGATATTAAGGAAAGTC
>JAILSA010000141.1 GCA_024697885.1 Eubacterium sp.
AGTACTTACCTCTTAAGCGTACTTCTGCTATATCCCCCTTCTTGCAGTGAACCCGAAAGAAGTGGTCCAGGTCTCCCTTGCAGGCTCCCTGGGACAAAATATGTTCTCTGAGCCCCGGCAGGTCTTCCTCTAGGGTATACATTCCCGAACTTCCCATGTATTCCGCCTTCTGGGCATCAAAGAACTTGAGATAGGTGGAATCCGCCTCCATCATGTAAAAATTCTTGGGGGTAATGAGGATTTTGAGCTGGCCCGCCCGGAGAAATTCCTTGTAGATGTCACCTACTTTTTCCGCCCGGCGAAGGTCGTCAATATTCATAAGAACCACGCTGGTCACTTTTTCCCCGTCCTGGTCCTCTATAATCTTGGCATTAATGGCTACCCAAATACGGTCTCCGTTTTTTTTGAACAGTCGGATGGTACTCTGATACTCCCCCTCTTCCTTGAGAACATCCAGGTACTCTCCCAAAAGTCTCTTGTAGTCAGCGGGATGGATTAGAGACTTAAGGCGCTCAGAATCGCACCGTACCGCCGACTCCCGGTCAAAACCCAGCAGGTCCACTATGCCCTGATCCACATCCTTGATTTGGAGAATCTGCTTGCCGTCGTAGCGAAAGATTCCCCTTCCCCATTTACACATTTTGCCTAACTGGCTTATTTCGTTTTTGTCCCAAATGTCCAAATTCTCTTCCTCCCTCTACTTTGTCCGGCGGCCCACCACCACAAAGCGTCCTTCCTCTGTCTGGTAGGCGCAGGTCACCAAGGTCACTAACTGGTCTCCGTACTCGGGCGTAACCCCCGTGTCATAGAGAGACAGCTTCTTAACATTTTTTACATAGGTGTCAAACTTCTTCTGGCTTAGGGAACCTGGATATTGATAGTACTTAAACACGTCCTGGTCCTCGTCGTAAATCTGTGAGTAAAAGGCAGCCACCACCTCATATTCCCTCTCCTCGTAGAGAGTGTCCACCTGGATTCTTCCGTGCTTCTTGAAAAAATCTTCCTCCTGGAAGTCCATGAGATGGGCAAACATCATGCCGCTCTTCATGTGGTGGCCATAAATCATCAGGTTGTTGTTGGGATCCTCCACATCGCAGGAGGCATCCAAAAATGGCAGGCCATTCACATCCTCCTCCTTCTTAAAATTTCGGTGGAGATAGTATTCATTATCCTTCTTGGTCTGCATTACCGGGTAGTCAATCTCCGTCCCCTTGACCTGGACCCAGCCAATCATGTCCTTATTTTTCTTGTAGAGCTTTTTGTATTTTTTCAAAATCGTCTTGCCGGCCTCTGTCTTGATTTCCTCCGTGTCCTCTGTGTCCTCAAGACTCTCCTCCTTGAGCTCGATTAACTCATCTAACTCCGACTGCGTCTCCCTGGCCGCGTTAAAATATTGGAACAGGTAGTAGCCGCTTCCCAGAAAAACCAGGATGCAGAGAACCAAAATAATATTTCCTATGATTTTTTTCTTTTTCACTGCCCTCTCTCCTTCCTAATCCAAATCCAGGCGCATGGAAGTGTAGCGAATTCCGTTGGCCGTCTCCTCCGGCCCCAGGGCCTCAAAGCCCAGCCTCCGGTAAAATCCCACCGCATAGGGGGAGGAATTTACCGTCACCGCCCGAACCTCTGGGTCTCCTGCCAAGACATCCTCCACCCCCATTTTCACCAGATTTCTGGCAATCCCCAGGTGGTGGAACTTTTCCCTCACAAAGAGGAGGCTGATGTGCTGGCCCTCTCTCATGCCAATAACTCCCACCAGGTAGTTGCCGATATAGCAACCCCAAAACTTCATCTGGCCCTTTTGCAGCCGGTCCAGCATGTTGTGGTAGTCTATAAAGTGGCGGAAGGTCTCGATTCCCATGTCGTCGTAATCCGGGGCCTCGTACTTGGCAAAAACCTCCCAAATCAGGTCCAGGGCCCCGTGGAGTTTGTCCTGCCCTAACTTGCATATTTGCATAAAGGCACCCCCTCAATTATCTCATATGATAAGCAAGCCATGACTCCCGGCGGGAACCATGGCTCACACAATAATTCTTTTTTTCTATAATCCGTCTGGATTTACAGGGTCTCAAAAGTCTGGCGAATTGCCTTAATGAAATCCTGGCTGTTGAGAACTGTTACATCCTTCAAATCTGTAATCAAAGCCAAGTCCTTGGTCATTTTTCCATCCTCGATGGTCTTCAAGGTAGCCTTGTCTAACTTGTCTGCAAACTCCTGAAGTTCTGGGATATTGTCTAACTCGCCGCGCTTGCGAAGAGCTCCTGTCCAGGCAAAAATAGTAGCCACGGAGTTGGTGGAGGTCTCCTCACCTTTCAGGTGCTTGTAGTAGTGGCGCTGCACTGTTCCATGAGCTGCCTCGTACTCATAAATTCCGTCTGGAGAAACCAAAACAGATGTCATCATAGCCAAAGAACCGCATGCGGAAGATACCATATCACTCATAACATCTCCGTCGTAGTTCTTGCAGGCCCAGATAAATCCGCCCTCAGTTTTCATAACGCGGGCAACTGCATCGTCAATCAGAGTGTAGAAATACTCGATGCCAGCGGCCTCGAACTTGTCCTTGTACTCCTTCTCATAGACCTCAGCAAAAATATCCTTGAAGTTGTGATCGTACTTCTTGGAAATAGTATCCTTGGTGGCAAACCAAAGATCCTGCTTGGTGTCTAGGGCATAGCTAAAGCAAGCCTTGGCAAAGCTTGTGATAGACTTGTCTGTGTTGTGGATTCCCTGGATAATTCCTGGGCCGTCGAATTCGTGAATGGTCTCGCGAATCTCAGTTCCGTCCTCAGCGGTAAATACAAGCTCCGCTTTTCCCTTTCCAGGTACCTTAATCTCTGTATTTTTGTAAACATCACCGTAAGCGTGACGAGCCAAGGTAATAGGCTTTTTCCAGTTCTTCACGCATGGGTCGATTCCATTTACCTTGATTGGCGCACGGAATACGGTTCCATCCAGGGCCGCACGGATTGTTCCGTTAGGAGACTTCCACATCTCTTTGAGATTGTACTCGGTCATGCGGGCAGCGTTTGGTGTAATGGTGGCACACTTAACTGCCACACCATATTTCTTAGTTGCCTCTGCAGAGTCAATGGTAACTTGATCGTCTGTCTCATTTCTGTACTCAAGTCCCAAATCGTAGTACTCTGTTTTCAGGTCAATGTAAGGGAGAAGCAACTCATCCTTAATCATTTTCCACAAGATACGGGTCATTTCGTCTCCATCCATCTCTACGAGTGGAGTGGTCATCTGAATTTTTGCCATGTCTAAACCTCCTGATGTTGTATTGTAAAATTTACGGCAGATTTTTTCTAACCTTTCAAATCATACCATATACATAGGGCAATTGTCAAAAAGACCGCCCCGGTTTCCCAGCCGGTGCGGTCTGTCTGTTTTTTTCTTTACTCTTAGGAAAAATATACGATTTCCTCTTCCGGCTCCTCCGCCGCCTCTACCTTGTCTGCATAGAGGTGTGGCACCAACTGCTGCTGCCTGCGGGAA
>JAILSA010000162.1 GCA_024697885.1 Eubacterium sp.
AAACAAACTCCGGTTGACATATTCTATAATGTAAAAGCCATCCTCAGATGGTCTCTTCATCAAACCTGGTTGAGTTCATTGATGGTCTTTGTCAAGGCCTTCAACTCATCTGTAATCTCTGCGCTAACAATATCCATACCACTAGCCAGCTTCTGTACCTCCAAGGCAACTACGGAAAATCCCTTGCCGGCCTCTCCTGCTCTGGCCGCCTCTATAGAAGCATTGAGGGCAAGCATGTTTTGCTTTCTACTAAAATCACCAATCTTCTTGGTGCTCTCATTGGCCTTTTCAATCTGATTAGCCGCCAGTGAAATACCCTTTTGCAGGCCTCCGATTAACTCTTTATTTTTCTTAGAGGCATAGCTTACTCGGACAAACATATTAATAACATTACCTAAGAGCTGACAGCTGGCCTCGATCTGCTGGCGCGTCCTGACATTTACCTTGCGAAGGGCTCGGATGTAATCATCCTCAGGAACTCCCAACTCTCTGGCCAGGGCCCTGAACTTGTCCTCGTCAGGATTCTCAGGTAAAACCTGACCTCCTACTACGGATCCCAAAACCGTTCCATCCTCCAAGGTAATTTTCATTCCAAAATCAATCAGACCCGCATGGCACTCATAGACACCAATTCCCTCGCGGTCGCACTTCTTACATCGCTCTAAGCCCTCGGGAGAACCGTGATTGTATCTGGCACAGAATTCCGTCTCATTGTAGTTTCTGGAAATATACTCTCCATCAAGTCCTACGGCTACTGCTGCCAATCCAGTGCTTTCTGCCCAGCTCCTCACCATGTCTTCTAATTCGTTCATATCACAAAAATCCTGAATTCTCAGCATATACCCCTCCTATTCCGACCTTCCTTACAGGTCAAACACTTAATGAAAATCTATTACACATATGATAACATATTTCATTTATTAATTAAAGAGTATTAACAAAAAAATTCAGGATTTTTGAAGTATTTTGTCTATTTTTACCAAACGCTCTTAGGCATGGGCTGCCAGGGCTGAACCCAGGCTCTTGCACTCTGCCACAGCATCCTCATCTGGTGTCTCCTGGCAAATCACACCTTCGCCATTTAAGACTGTAGCACCCGCTGTTTCCATGCGCTCAACCCAGTCTCTCATCCACTGGCCATCTCCCCAGCCATAAGAACCAAAAAGAGCTAGTGTTTTGCCACTTACAAACTGCTCAACCTCTGCCACAAAAGGCTCCATCTCGCCTTCCTCAAGAACCTCAACACCCATAGATGGGCATCCCATGGCAAATGCTGTAGCATTCTGCAATTCATCCATAGAAGCACTGGAAACTTCTACTACCTCAGCCTCTTTGCCGGCCTCTTTGATTCCCTCTGCAACAGCCTCTGCCATTGCCTGAGTGTTTCCGCCACCTGACCAATAAACTACCTGTACTGCCATTTTTTAATCCTCCATTCCGCGATGGGCCTAAGCCGACATCGCATTACAATAAATATTTAGTATTTCCGGCAATTCCACCCCCAGATTCATTAGGCGAATCAGGGTTTCCTTTGCCTGCTCAAACTTCTGGAACAAGGCCTCTTTTTCCCAGGACCTGTGGTATACCTTCCAGTAACCTGTCAAAAGGGCATTTTTCCCTTTATTTTCCATGAAGCCCACAACATCCTCTAGCGGATATCCCAAAATCAGGCCCATTTCATGAGGGAATTCCAAGTCCTCTTTCCCCTCCTGCTTGTCACGGAAATAATTGCCGTATCGAATTCTCAGTTCGTGCAACACATGGTAGAGGGACAAATCCTCATAGCCTCTTTGAGCCAAAAAGTCTCTGATCTCCGAATTCTCTAAACAGTCCATCAACTTGTCTCTCTGATAGAGAAGGATGGTGGATTTACTGACCCCAGTATGGAGGGCGAAAAAACTCAACTCCGTGTCTTTGAACATGGTACAAAAAGCCCTCAAATCCTTGTGGTCGATTTGCAGAAGGTTAGAAACCTTCAATCCCACCATAACAGGTGCACATTGAAGCACCAACTGATTTTCCATTTTCTGTGTATCCATGGCGCAAACCATTTTTCGAACTTCCTTACACACAGCACTTGCTCCTTCTTGAACTCGTTAGTTTTCACTAACCTCTGTTAATAATAACTAATACATATGACCAGGTCAAGACTTCTTAATGATTATTTCTATCAATAAGACTAGTCCATAGTAACCGCTGGCTCTAACTCCATGGTCTTTACCCCTGTGGCGAATTTGTAACCACAGGCCTTGAGCCCAGACTCCACAATTTCATTCCACTGGCTAGGGGAAAACTGCATCATAGTGCCATCCTCTAAAACCAACTGGCACTCCTTCATTCCCTTGCAGCCGGACTCACAGGCCAGTTTGTAAACATTATTGCGGCTCACGGCCCCAATGTCCTCTAGCTTGTTCATCATACGATAAACGGTGGCCGCTCCGATGCTTGGATCCTTCTTGGCCGCCTTGTAATAAATCTCCTTACAACAGGTACACTCTCCGCTGAGAATAATATCCAAGAGCATGCTGCGCTGTTTGGTAATGCGGCAGCCCTCCTGTCTCAATTTTTCCATGACAACTTCTTTTTGCATTTTCTACCTCGCTTTAAGTTTAAGTCTCCCTAGGGAGGAATAATAGTAAATTTTTTCAATAAATATCTCGTCAGTTAGTATAGCCTAACTGCAGATAGTTGTCAATAACTAATTAGGGAAATTTCTTGATGAGTAGCTAGGTGGAGGGGTGTGGGGGCCGGGGCTTGCCGGCGAACGGGGGCTGTGGGGGTGCTGGAGGGTGCTGGAGGGCCGGGGCTGTGGTACTTGCTGGCTAAGATATCTGCAAAAATCCCAGTTTTCTTAGCCAAAAGCCCCCTAAAAAGGCCTTAAACTTGCTTTTTTGGCTAAGATTTCTGCAAAAATTCCGGTTTTCTTAGCCAGTCCGCCCTCAAAAAGGCCTTAAACTTGCTTTTCTGGCTAAGATTTCTGCAAAAAATCCGGTTTTCTTAGCCAACTGGGCTGCGACGCCCACTCAAACCAGCCAAACCTCTGCCGGGACAATAAGCAAGTCGGGCCGCAGGACGGCCCGTAAGGGCTGCGGGGCTTGCTGGCCAACTGGGCCGCCCCCCACACCAAACAAAAAACCTGCCAGCTCGCACCTGGCAGGTTTTCCTAATAACTATATTCTCTTGCGCTCACAGGGAGCATTCCTATTAGTGATGGAACAGACGGATTCCAGTGAAGCTCATGGCGATTCCGTGCTTGTTGCAGGCATCGATGACATCCTGGTCGCGGATGGAGCCACCTGGCTGAGCGATGTACTTAACGCCGCTGCGGAAGGCTCTCTCAATGTTGTCACTGAATGGGAAGAAGGCGTCGGAGCCAAGGGTTACACCCTCAGCGTACTCTTTGAGCCAAGCTGCTTTCTCCTCCTTGGTAAATACAGGAGGCTTCTCTGTGAAGACATTCTCCCACTGGCCGTCAGCCAAAACATCCATGTAATCCTCGCCGATGTAGAGGTCGATGGCATTGTCTCGCTCTGCTCTCTTCATACCCTCTTTGAATGGAAGGTTCATAACCTGTGGAGACTGGCGAAGCAACCAGTTGTCCGCCTTGCTTCCTGCCAGACGAGTACAGTGGATACGGGACTGCTGTCCTGCACCGATGCCGATGGCCTGACCATTTTTAACGAAGCATACAGAGTTACTCTGTGTATATTTCAAAGTAATCATGGCGATGGCCATATCCACCTTGGCAGAATCAGGAATTTCCTTGTTGTCTGTTACTACATTATTGAAGAAGTCCTTGTCGATATTGAGCTCGTTGCGGCCCTGCTCGAAGGTGATACCATAAACTTCCTTGTGCTCAATTGGGTTTGGCTCATAGTTCTCGTCAATCTGGATAATGGCATAGCTGCCCTTTTTCTTCTCCTTGAGAAGCTCCAAAGCCTCTGGCTCATAACCTGGAGCAATGATGCCGTCAGAAAACTCTCTCTTGATCATCTTGGCAGTGCAGACATCGCAGACATCAGAGAGGGCGATGAAGTCACCGTAAGAGGACATGCGGTCAGCGCCGCGGGCTCTGGCATAAGCTGCTGCCAGGGCAGTCAAATCTCCCAAATCATCTACCCAGTAAATCTTAGCTTCTGTCTCAGACAGAGGAAGACCAACTGCAGCACCTGCTGGAGAAACGTGCTTAAAGGAAGTTGCTGCTGGAAGACCTGTGGCCTTTTTCAACTCCTTAACCAACTGCCAGCCATTAAAGGCGTCCAAAAAGTTAATATATCCTGGCTTGCCATTCAAAACCTGAATTGGCAGCTCTCCCTCCTGCATAAAAATCTTGGAAGGTTTCTGATTTGGGTTACATCCGTACTTTAATTCTAATTCTTTCATGCTTACCTCCTGGTAAAATTACTTGTTCTTGTTTACAATATTTGTCTTGTATTCTCCGGTCGCAATATCGATATAGCGAACAAAGAGAGAAACCTTGTTGTCCTCATTGAGACTCTTCCACAGCATATCTGTGAAGGCATCCATGTCATCGGAAAGTTCAACCAACTTTGGCTCTCCCTCAAAGGATGGCAGTGGATCTCCGTCCTGCATGTAGGTGTGGATAAAATGTCCCTCACCGGCTACTGGATCGCTGTAGGAAAAAGTGTAGCGATTGCAGGCAGATGGATTTCCGTTGTTGCTCTTGAGAATGCTCATGGAATAATCATACTGGCCATTTTCCACATTCATAATACCGGAAATTCTTGGTGTGTAATTTGGGCCGTCTGGCTCAAACTCTCTGGTGCGGAGGGACTGCTCAAAGGTCTGTCCCTGTCCCATGAGGTCGTAGACAGTATCTGTCTGGTCACCGTTGGTCACAATGGTAGAATTGCCCAAAACACGAACTGGGGCATAGATAATCAGGCTTGGATCGCTGAGTTTAGAAGGATCAAAAGCCTGGGTGCGAATTCCCTCTCCCTCTGTAACAAAAACGCGGTTGCGGCTGTTCTCACTGCGTCCCATAATAAAATAAGCAGTTACAGCGTACTTGCCATTTGGGGATTTTCCAATGACGATTCCGCGTCCCGGGTAGGCATTGTTTTTCAATTCTGTCTCCAATGAAATTTTCTTCACGATGTTTCCTCTCTTTCTCTCTTTGTTTTATTTACGAAAAAAGCCGGTCGCCCGAGCGACCTTAATAAAAGGTTGCCCAGGCGGTCGGCATCTACAAACTCCATACTCCCTGTGGGTGCTCCCACTTCCGCCAGTCATATGGAACATAATTTCATGATAAAGGATTTTTAGGCAAAAAGCAACTCGGAATTTTTACTAATCTGCCGGGCACTTCTTGAGGCATTGATTGACAATATGATCAATAATTTTCAAACTCTTTTTGACACTGGCCTCCACTTCAAGTCGGTGGCCCAGACCATCTAAGATTTCTGGCTTTGCCTTCAGGCCCTTGCACTGCTTTGTCAGCCGGTCCAAATCTATCAGCCTGTCCTTGTTTCCCGCCACTATGTAGTCCATGCGACGGTCTTCCCTCATAAGGGGCAGGGTCTTGTTGATGGGGGTAAGGACCAGGTGGTGGATTGGGACCTTGACCCCCTGAGCTCTCAGGGCATCCTCTAAGCCCATGCCCACCAGGGTTCCAATACTTTTTTCCAGGAAAATCACCTTTTGACAGGAGTCCCAGGGGTAGTCCCTCCAGTCCTCAATCAGGTGGTCCAGGGCCTCGGCCCCGTAGTCCTTTAGCTGGGACAAACCGTCCTCCACCTGCTGTACTCGGTAGTCCATGGGCAAAATCTCAAATCCCGCCCTGTAGTAGGGAAGGGCTGGGTAATAGAGCAGGGGGCAGTCCACGCTGTAGTGAACCCCCGGAAATTGACACAGGATTTTTTTACTCAAAACTCTTTCGCTCCTTTTCTAATTCCTCGTAGAGACTAGTCAGGTCCCAGCCCCCGTTGGTGGGAGTCAGGACCGCCTTGTAGTCCACCTTTAGACCCTTGCTTCTCATCTCAAACAAGAGCTTGTCAAAATGCTTGGGGGTCACCTGGGCAAAAACCACCAAACTCTTGTCCGGCGGCAGGCCCTGGCCCGCCACCTGGCAGTCCACATCCATGCCCAGATAAGCTCCTAGAGGCTTGCCCTCTTCTATGTCATTTTTTTCAATATTAATAACCCGAATTTTTTTGTTCGAAGCCAGGCGGGAAATCTGTCGGCCCATGGCCTCATCCACCTGTACTAAAAGAAGTTTTTCCATAAGTGTCCTCCATAAAAATCAAGTCTCGTTTATACTATAACTTTGGTCCGGGGAAATTTCAAGGTCCGGTCCACAAGATGCCACAAATATAGTATAATATAAGAAAAATTCAAGATCGGAAAGGAGTTTTTTCCATGAAAAATAAATCTAGAAAAATCGGGGCCATAGCCCTTGTCTGCACCCTGGCCTGCCTGTCCCTGCAGGGAGAGCGAATCGTTCAGGGCTACGGGGAGGTGGCCATAGAAAAATCCTACTCTCCCTCTGGAGAGTTAATTACGGAGGAGGCCTATAACAGCTGGTCCGACCAGTGGCAAAAGTCCGCCTATGCCTCTGTGGCAGATGTGATTATGACACCCGGGGACGACCCAAATGACCTAAACCTGTGCTGGTACTCCCAGTTCGCCGGCAGTCCCGCCGTGGCCATCGGCCAGAAGAAAGACCTGTCCGATGCCAGCATTTTCACAGGAAGTTCCAGGGCAATCGACCGGTCCACAGGCAACGTAACCTACACCGCCTCAAACCAGGTCTGTCTAGAAGACCGCCTAAGTCCCTCCACCACCTACTACTACCGGGTGACCAACGATGTAAAGGCCACAGAAGTGGTTTGGTCCGACACCTACAAGTACCAAAACCAGGGGACGGACTCCTACACCCTTCTCATGGTGGGGGATGCCCAAATCGGGGCCTCAGGGGATGTGGCCCAGGACACCTACGGCTGGAATAGCAATCTAAAAACAGCCCTTAGTGTCTGCCCAAACCCAGCTTTTTTGGTGAGCTTGGGAGACCAGATCAATTACAAGACAGACAGCGGGGACGATGGACTGAGGGAGAGGGAGTACTCCGGTTTTCTCTATCCATCCTACCTGAGGGAAATCCCGGTGGCCGCCGTCATCGGAAACCACGACTCCATGGGCTACGACTACAGCTACCACTTTAACAACCCAAACTCTTCTCAGAATCTGGGGGCCACAGAGGCCGGCTGTGACTACTATTTTGCCCGGGGGGACGCCCTCTTTTTGGTCCTTAATTCCAACAACCACAATCAGGAAGAGCACCGACAACTGATAAAGAAAGCCCTGGCCGCCTACCCGGATGCCAAGTGGAGAATTGCCCTCTTCCACCACGACATTTACGGGTCGGGCTACCTTCACTCCAACCGGTCCGCCGCCAACATGCGAATCCTCTTTGCCCCACTTATGGATGAGTTCAAAATCGATTTGGCCTTTTCCGGCCACGACCACTCCTATGTAAGGTCCTATCCGATTTTTGACGGAACAGCCCTAAAAAGTTCCACCTCAAGCTATGAAAATCCTCAGGGAACCATTTACCTGTCCCTGGGTTCCTCCTCTGGCAGTAAGATGTACGGTCTGGCAGACCCTATGCAGTACTATGTGGCAGAGAGGTCCAACCATACCATTCCAACCTTCTCCACCCTGGAGGTCACAGCCGACAGCCTGACCCTAAAGACCTACGACCGACAGGGCAAGGCCTATGCCGACGACCTGGTGGTGAAAAAGACGGAAAGCAAGATTAACCCAGCCAAAAAGCTGGCCAAGTGTAAGGCAGTGAAAAAGACCACCTATACCATAGCTTCCTACCAAAAATTCCAGACGGCCATAACCGCCTTTGAAAAGATTTTGGCCGCCACGGCCGCGGACCCTGCCATTGCCAAGATTCAGAACAACTACGGCAAGACCAACGATCCCCTGACCTATTACGGTTATGCCACTGGCACTAGTTCAGCCTGCAAGCAGGGCTTTTCCACCCTCCTGGACAAGACCCTCTATGCCAACACCACCGCCACCTCTATGAAAAAATACCTCAAAAAATATAAGGCCATGATCACAGCTAAAAACAACCTCAAAAAGTCCAAGCTTGTGGTCAGGGCAAGAGGGAAAAAAATTACCCGGGGAGACACCCTAAAGCTAGCCAAGGGAAAGATTCTAAAACTCAAGGTGACCAAAAATCCAAAGAAGAAAAAACTTACTTTTTCCTCCAATATGTCCCATGTAAAAATCAATGCCAAGGGACGGATTCGGGTAGTTGGAAGCAAGAAAAAAAAGGCTACCATAACAGTAGCCTTCCAAAATCGGAAATTCAAATTTTACATTAAGCCTCGCTAGACTGGGGCCAGAGATACTTTGTAAGGGAGACCGCAATGCCATCCTCCATGTTGGATGCTGTGGTCTCCTTTGCTGCCTCTATGGCCAAATCCTCGGAGTTTCCCATGGCTATGCCAAGACCCACATAGGAAAGCATGGCAGCGTCGTTGCCGGAGTCCCCAAAGGCCATCATCTCCTCTGGGCCAATGCCAAGCTTCTTTCCTAGCCAGGCAAGACCAGTGGCCTTGGTCACATCCTTTTTGGTCACCTCAATGTTGTGCATGCCTCCAGACACAGGATTGACCTGGGGATATTTTTCAAGCAAATCCCTGGCCGCCTGAAAATCCACCCGGTGGCCGCTTTCATCCACCACAAAATTCACCGTCAATTTTTCCACCGGCTTTCCGGTTTTTCTCAGATACTCTTCCTGATCATCCACCAGTTTTCTTGAAGTCCGAATATAGTCCTTGGTGGCCTCATTGGTGGCTATGCCATCAATCATATAGGCCCGGTCCCGGTTCATAAGGGCTCCCCCATCCACAAAGGAATCCGCCATAAGGTGAAGCTTATTTAATTCCCTGAGCATAGGCAGGTAGTAATCTAGTTCCATAGCGTCCCTGTGAATGCAGGTTCCCTTTTCCCAGTCGTAGATTCCCGCCCCGTTGCAGGTAATGACATAGCGGACGCCGGGAATTTGGTCCAGGTAGGGCTCTGCCCCATCCATGGGTCTTCCTGTGGTTGGCACCAGGTGGATTCCCATGTCCCTAGCTCTCCCCAGGGCCTCTAAGGTTTTTTCAGAAATCTCCTTGTCATCCGTCAAAAGAGTTCCATCCATATCAAAAGCAATCAAGCGAATCATTGGGTCAGATCCTTTCTCATTATTTTGGTCTTAAGCTGTCGGATACAGTAGAAGTAGGCCGGAATCAAAAAGGCGTCCGCCAAAATCCAGGCCACAGGTCCCGCCAGGCAGGCCGCCGTAAAGCCAAAGCCCGGCACAAAGACAGCACCCACCACAGCTCTTGCCACCATCTCACAGATTCCCGCCACCACGGCTAAGAAACTAAAGCCCAGTCCCTGGATGGTAAAGCGGACAATATTTACCAGGGCCAGAGGAAAATAAAAGGCGCTAGTCCAGGTCAGAAGTTCCTGAATCCTGTCAATCAGGTGCCTCTCCGAAGGCTGGACAAAGAGGAGGGCAAAGTAAGAGCCAAAGAGGATCAAAATAGCTGCTGCCACCAGGGAATAAACCAGACAGATTCCGGAGCTGGCAAAAATACCCTTGTCCACTCGGTCAAGCTTCTTGGCCCCCAGATTCTGTCCCGTATAGGTGGCCATGGTAGAGCCCATGGCATCAAAAGGACAGCAAAAGAACATGCTGATTCGGTTACCTGTAGAAATAGCCGCCACCGCCAGAGACCCCAAGCCGTTTACGGCCCTTTGAAGAACCAGGGCACCCACTGCCGTAATGGAATACTGAAGCCCCATGGGCAGACCGTTGCGGCAGAGGAATTTCACACACTTTTTGTTCAGGGCCCACTCCCCCTGTTCAAAGCGCAATAGGGCATAATTTTTCTTCATGAAAAAAAGACAGGCCAGGCCGGAAATAAGCTGAGCCAAAACCGTGGCCCAGGCAGCCCCTGCCACACCCATGTCCAAAACCCGAATGGCCACCAGGTCAAAAATAATATTTAGGACAGAGGAAATAATCAAAAAAATCAGGGGATTTTTGCTGTCTCCCATGGCCCTCATAATACCGGAGGTCAGGTTGTAGAGATAGGTAACCGGGATGCCTAAAAAAATCACAAACAGGTAGCTGTGGGCACCCTGAAAAATATCCTTGGGTGTATTCATCATAATCAAAATAGATTTACAAAAAATACAGACAAGAAGAGTCATAAGGCTGGCAAAAATAATAGACAGCCAAATGGCATTGGTAACGAATTGTCTCATTCCCTTGTAGTCCTTGGCCCCAAAGCGCTGGGCCACAGGTATGGAAAAACCATTGCAGACACCCATGCAAAATCCCAGCACCATAAAGTTAATGGAGCCAGTGGAGCCCACGGCTGCCAGGCTTTGGGATCCCAGGGTTTGTCCTACAATGGCCATATCCACAAGATTGTAAAACTGCTGAAACAGCATTCCAAACAACAAAGGGAAGAAGAACCTGAGCAGAAGGGAAAGCGGTTTCCCCTCTGTCATATCCTTTGTAACTGTTTTTGTCATAAATTTTACTCTTCAATTCCTTTGATTAAATTCACCATCTCAATAGCAGAGATTGCCACATCTGCCCCCTTGTTGCCGGCCTTAGTACCAGCTCTCTCGATGGCCTGCTCAATATTGTCTGTGGTCAAAATACCAAAGAGGGTTGGAACTCCGGTATTGAGTCCCACAGTGGCAACACCCTTGCTGACCTCAGCGCAGACATAGTCATAGTGGGAGGTAGAACCCTTGATGACAGCGCCCAGACAGATGACTGCATCGTACTTGCCAGACTTAGCCAGCTTGTCAGCAATCATAGGAATCTCAAAGGCACCTGGAACCCAGGCCAAATCAATATCCTCTGTGTCCATGCCGTGGCGAACCAGGGCATCCTCTGCTCCTCCAATGAGCTTGGTCACAATAAACTCATTA
>JAILSA010000241.1 GCA_024697885.1 Eubacterium sp.
AATAATATGCAACAGTGTTGCAAAATAAAGAGAGCAGGTGATGAAAATAGAGGCAGCAGTTACTATTTTTTCAGGATTTGTAGAGAGCGGTAAGACCACGTCCCTACTGGGGACTCTAGAGAGGATTAAAGACTTGTCGGAAGGCAAGTCTTTAGTCATTTGTACGGAAGAGGGAGAGGTAGAATATCCGGTAGAGGCTCTAAAGAGCTTGAATGTGGAAGTGGTATATCTAGAGGAAGAAGAGGATCTCAATCTGGAATTTCTCAAGGAGATGGATGAGAAGTACCAGCCCGCAGATGTCTATATCGAATTTAATGGCATGTGGGATTTGCGAGAATTTATAAAAAAAGAACTGCCGGAGGAGTGGGTTTTTACCAACATTTTTGCCATGGTGGACGGGACAACCTATGACCTCTATCTGCAAAATATGAGACAGGTGATTATGAACCCACTGGCGGTGGCCAATGTGATTTTGTTTAACCGGTGCTCGGAGGATTTTTCCAAGGCCAAGGCCAGGAGGGCCCTGAAGATTTTGAATCCATCGGCGGAGATATTTTTCACCCGCTTAGATGGCAGCGTGGATTACGGTTTAGAGGAATTGGAAATGCAGGACCAGGAGGGAGTCTACCATATTGTAGACGAGATTTTTTGTTCCTGGTTTGTGGACTGCCTAGAGCATGCGGATAAGTATTACGGCAAAAGAGTTAACTTCCGGGGAGTGGTGACCAGGGGAGAAGGCCTGGGGGAAGGGGAGTTTTATGTGGGGCGCTATGCCGCCATTTGCTGCCCGGAGGACGCCCAGTTTGTGGGATTTATTGCAAAATATAATGGCCCCTCCCCGAAAAATGCCTCTTGGGTCCAGGTCCAGGGCCAGCTTGCAAAAGGGGAAATCAACGGGAATAAGGAAGTGATTTTTCTTTTGATTGAAAGCTTGCAAGCGGCGGACCAGCCTCACGACATTTTTCTCTACTTTTAGGGAGGAGCCATGCGCTATTTATTTTTTAAAGAGGCTAACAAATCTGTCTAGGAGATTTTCCTCAGTCTCTTCTTCAACTTCTTCCTGAACTTCAGGAATCTTGATTTCTGGTGTTGTCAGGGTAAACTGTACTGCATTGATTTTTTTGTTGGAGGAGTCCACGAAGGAAACCATGTCAAATTCTTTGACGTAATCGCTCATCATATCGTCGATTTTTTCCTGGGTCTTCTCTGGCATCTTGGCTACGGAATCGCTCAGTTTGCCTGTTCCCTTCTTGAGCTCGGACATACCGTCTGTCAACTTAGAACCGTTACTTGCCAGTTTGTGGGAGCCGGAGGCAACTTCTTTGAATCCCTTGCCAAGTTTTCCTACGCCATTGGTATATTCTTTCAGGCCCTTGTGGAAGTTTCCGTAATTTTTGGAAAGGGTGGATACACCACCTGTGTACTCCTTAAGACCCTGGTCAAAGGTGGAATAGTTCTTGGACAGGCCGCCGATGGTCTGCTTAATAATAGCGGCATCCTTTGGATTGAGGCCGGACAAGTCCATGGTCTCCAGGCTGGCAGCCAGAGAATTTAGGGTCTGACCGATTTGAGCGGAACCCTGCTGGAGACCGGCGCCGCCTCCTGCAATTTTTTCCAGTCCCTGGTCGATCTGAGAGGATCCCTTCTGAAGGGAGGTTCCACCCTTGGTCAGTTTGGACATGTTCTGATTAATCTGTCCGATTCCCTGGTCAAAAAGTTCTACTCCTGCCACATATTCCCCGAGTCCATCCTTGAATTCACCCACGCCGTCATCTAGGTCGGAGACACCGTCGGAGAGCTTGTTCATGCCCTTTACCATGCCGTCGCTGTCTGGCAAATCCATGGTCATATTAAATGGAATGGCAGCGATGGAAATTCCATCCATCTCAAAATCCTCAACTTTGGCGGCCAAAAGGATGTCTGCGTCTTCCCCTGGCATAACAGTGTAGTTGAACTGACGGCTGGAGCCTGCATCTGCAACCGTGGCATCTGGTGACTGAACTCTGCTTGCCTTTTCGTTGTCTAGAGTCAGAGAAATCTGAAGCATGAAGTTGTCGTAGAAGACTGGGTCAACACCCTTGGTTTTTTGACTCTTGATTCTGAGTTTTAGGTCTCCCTTGGCACCAGCTAGGGAACCGGCATCTACTTCCCTGCCATCAAGATAGTACTTGATCTGGAAGGTCCAAGGGAGGTCGGCGTTTTGCTTGCTTCCCTGGTAGTAGAAGTTGCCCTTGTTAGCACTGAAGGAAATTCTCTTGCCCTGGGTCTCTAGGGTACTGGTGTCTGTCAAGTTGGCGATTTCATCGTAATTTCCCAAGTCAGTGATCTGACCTGCCTTGGTTACCTCAAACTGGTTGACTACATACATCTGCTCTAGCTGGCCTGTGGCTGCTAAAATTCCATAAATATTTTCATCCTTTTTGTACTTGGCCTTACCTGTCATTTGCACTTCTGAGGCCTGGGTCTCCTGGGCGTTTACCAGGCTGGCTGCCTGGGCCTGGGTGGTCAAGCTTGGACTTGGGGTG
>JAILSA010000263.1 GCA_024697885.1 Eubacterium sp.
GGTAGTCACAGTCTAGCCAGTGGATTTGACCCCCGTAGTCCACCTCTGTCAGGTAGCGCTTAAGTTCATTTTTCCTCTTTACATACTCTTTTTCCTCAGAGATGTTGGGGTTGTAAAAGAGTATGGTAATGTCAAAAAACTGGTGCAAAAACTCTGTGCTGTAGGAGCTACAGGGCGCACAACAGCAGTGCAAAAGAAGTCTTGGCTTGTGGTCAAAGGTCTTGACCAGGCTCTCTAGCTCTGCATGGTAATTTCTCTTGTTCACAGGTAAGTCACCTCTTTTTAATCCTGTCTCTCAAACAAAACAATGGTCTCCACCCCTCGGGTCCAAGGGAACATATCTACGCACTCCGCCTTGACAGGCTTATATCCCTGGTCCAAAAAGACCTGTAAATCTCTGGCAAGGCTAGTTGGCTTGCAGGAAATATACAAAATCCTCTTAACTCCAAAGGCCAGGATTTTTAAGATGGCCTTGGGATGGACCCCCTCTCTTGGTGGGTCTAAAACTATGGTGTCTGGCACCTCTTGCAGGTCGTCAATCACCTTCAAGACATCTCCCGCGTGGAAACTGCAATTGTCCAGGCCGTTGAGCTTGGCATTTTCCCTGGCCGCCTCTACAGCCTCCTCCACAATCTCCACTCCAATAACCTTTTTGGCCACAGGGGCCAAAACCTGGGCTATGGTACCTGTGCCGCTGTAGAGGTCAAAAATCACATTGCCTTCCACATCTCCCATGTATTCCCTGGCCTTGTCATAGAGGACCTCGGCCCCAAGGGAGTTGGTCTGGAAAAAGGAAAAAGGAGATATTTTAAACTTGAGCCCCAGTAATTCCTCGTAAAAATAATCCTGGCCGTAGAGGATTTTGGTCTGGTCTGCCCGAACCATGTCAGACAGGCCATCGTTGATCATGTGGAGGATTCCCCCGTACTCCCCCTGAATTGGCAGGGTCAAAAGTAACTCCTTCCACTCCTGGGCCAGGGGGTCTCCCTGGGAGGATGTGACAAGGCAGACCAACATCTGACCGGTTTTGCTGGCTCTTCTCACCAGAAGGTGGCGAAGCAGGCCCTCATGGGACATTTTGTGATAAAAGGAAAGTCCCTTCTTTTGGTAAAAATCACAGGTGGCTTCTAGCACCAGGCGGATGTCCTCATGGACGATCTGACAGCGGTTTACACCTACAATATCATAAAAGCTCCCCCTCTTGTGAAGGCCCAGTGTCAGGGGGCCGTCCTTGACCTCATCCCCAAAGGAAAACTCCATCTTGTTGCGGTATTCCCAGACTTCAGGACTAGAGAGACACTTATCCAGGGGAAAGCCTGGATCCACCGCCCACATCAGCTCCTGGACCTGCTTTAGCTTTAGGTTCTTTTGCTCCTCATAAGGCAGGGTCTCATAGGAACAGCCCCCGCAGAATTCAAAATGGGGACAGGGTGGAGTTTGAGTCTCTATGTCAGCCGGTTTTACAACCTCCAACAAAAGGCCCTCCGCCTTTTTCTTCTTTGTCTTCTTGCAGCGAAAGGACACTTCCTGACCTGGCAGGGTATTTTTTACCATAACCTCCTGGTCCTCTCCCTCTACCTTGACATATCCCTTGTTGGGAAAATGGATTCGGGTCACAAGCCCCTTATAAACTTCATTCTTTTTCAACGAATAAACCTCCACAAACTGAAAAGGAGTTGTTGACCATTCGGTATCAACAACCCCTCTGCTCATTATCCTCTGTTAAAATTCAGATTACTTATCTGCCTTTACATAAACATCTGGCTCAGTAAGATAATCCTCATCTTCCTCTTCAAAATCATCCTCAAATTCATCGTAATCGAAATCATTATCACAATCCTTGTAACAACCGTTCATGCAACGATATACGAGGAAGGCGATACCGGCAATGGCAATCACACCGCCAACGATTGCGAGTACAATCAAAAGAACACTCTTGTTCTCCTCTTTTTCCTTCTGACGATTTAAAAGTTCATTAAGCTTTGCTTTCGCAATAAGTTCATCGATTTTACCTGGCATATTCACCCATCCTTTCCGAATCTCATAATCTAGGTTTATTTTACCATATTTATAGGCACTGATTCCAGTTTTTTTTAGATTTTTTTCAATTTTGCAAAGGAGGCGCGGAATTTTCTCTGGCCAAAGCCCTCAAAATCCACGGTCACTTCCTTGTCATTGCCCAAATCCTTCATGTCTGTCACCCTTCCCTGGCCGAACTTGAAGTGGCTGACCATGTCTCCCACGGTGTAATCCGCCTCTACCGCCTGGGGCATCCCCTTTTGGATATAGGGATTGTTGGCAAAAGGATTTTTCCTGTCCCGGCTAAAATTTGAGGCAGGGGACTTGGAAAAGTCCGGTGAAAATTTGACCCCATTAAAATCAGGTTTTTCCTTGTAGACAGCGCCGTAGGTCTGCTTAATTAAATAGCGGGGAATCTCATTGATAAAACGGGAGGGCTTGTTGAAGTTGGTCTCTCCGTTTTTCATTCTCTGGTTGGCACTGGTTAAGGTAAGTTTTTCCTTGGCCCTGGTGATGCCCACATAGCAGAGTCGCCGCTCCTCTTCCATCTCCGACTCGTCGTCTCCAAAGGTGGCCATGGCTCCTGGAAAAATATTTTCCTCCATGCCGCAGAGATAGACATGGCTAAACTCTAGTCCCTTGGCAGAGTGGATGGTCATAAGAAGGACCTGTTCGGTGTCATCGTCTACGGTGTCAATGTCCGCCACCAGGGCAATGTCCTCTAAGAGGCCATCTAGGGTG
Organism: Eubacterium sp.; assembly: GCA_024697885.1. Classification (GTDB taxonomy): domain Bacteria; phylum Bacillota; class Clostridia; order Lachnospirales; family Lachnospiraceae; genus Eubacterium_F. The sequence continues at coordinate 2,761 of JAILSA010000263.1, forward strand.
GCCTCTTCCACAGCCTCTTCCTCGTACTGGGTGATTTTATTTAGGAGGGAGTCAATGTTTTCTAACCGGCTCTGGGCCTCTACTGTCTCCTCCGCCTCTAAAAGCTTGACATATTCTGTCTCCTCTAGAAGCTCATTCATCAAATCCTCTAGGCTGTAAAAATTGTCCCTGAGCCTGGCCCTGTATTTTTCGATCATGTCCACAAAGGAGTGGATGGCAGCAGCTCCTCGACTGGTTCCCGGAATCTCATCCACCCTCTGAAGGGCCTCAAAGAAGCTGTAATTATTGGTCAGGGCAAAATCGCTAATGCGCCCTATCGTGGTCTGACCAATTCCCCTCTTTGGCACATTAATAATTCTCTTAATGGCAATATCATCTGCCGAGTTGTTAATGGTTTTTAGGTAGCAGAGAATATCCTTAATCTCTTTTCTGGAGTAAAAATTAATGGCTCCCACAATGCGGTAAGGAATTCCTGCAAAGACAAGTTTTTCCTCAAAGACGCGGGACTGGGCATTGGTTCGGTAGAGAATGGCAAAATCCGAATAGGACATACCCGTCTCCCGGACCTGCTTTCTGATATCCTCTGCCACTCCCTGGGCCTCCTGGTATTCATTGTCATACCTGCCATAGCAAATAGGTTCCCCTTTTCCTTGCTCGGTCCAAAGGGCCTTGTCCTTTCGCATGGAGTTGTGCTTAATCACCTGGTTGGCGGCCTCCAAAATATTCTGGCTAGACCTGTAGTTTTGCTCTAGTCGAATGACCTTGGTAGCAGGAAAAACCTTTTCAAAATTTAGAATATTGTAAATATTTGCCCCCCTAAACTTGTAAATAGACTGGTCGTCATCTCCCACCACACAGAGATTTTGGTAGCGGGAAGCCAAAAGGGATAAGAGGGTAAACTGGGCCGTATTGGTGTCCTGGTACTCATCCACCATAATAAAGCGAAAACGGTCCTGGTAGTAGTCAAGAACCTCTTCATTGGACTTAAAGAGTTCCACCGTCAACATAATGAGATCATCAAAGTCCAAGGCATTGTTCTTTTTTAGTCGTCTCTGGTACTCCTTATAGACATTGGCAAAGATTTTTTTGTTATACTCTTTTTGAACCTCTATGGCATACTGCTCTGGGGTCTTTAACTCGTCCTTGGCCCTGGAAATAGCATTCAAAAAAGTCCTCTCCCTGTATTTTTTGGTGTCAATATTGAGGGACTTACAAATGTCCTTCATGAGACTCTTTTGGTCGTCTGCATCGTAAATTGTAAAATTCCGGTCGTAGCCCAGGTGGTCAATGTAGCGACGCAAAATTCTGACGCAGGTGGAGTGGAAGGTGGAAACCCATACATTGTGGGCATCGTAGGTCACTGTGGACTCCACGCGCTCTCTCATTTCATTGGCTGCCTTGTTGGTAAAGGTCAGGGCCAAAATGTTGTAGGGACTGACTCCGCACTCCTCAATCAGATAGGCTACCCGGTGTGTCAATACTCTGGTCTTGCCGGAGCCTGCCCCTGCTAAAATAAGGAGCGGTCCCTCAAAGTGGAGAACCGCTTCTTTTTGTTTATCATTTAATCCATTTAGTAGGTTGGTCATGAAAATCATATCTCCTATTTCATATCATCCAAGGTTTCATCAATCAAACGCTGCACCAGTTGCTTTTTTAAATAAGAGTCGAAACTCAAAAGACAAATGACCGCAAAACGGGACAGATAATCTGCCTCCTCCTCGTTCTCCACCTCTGGAAAAAGATTTTGAGAGGCCTTGAATCGCCTCAAAATATCCTTGGTCAAATTGTCTGACTGGATTTTTTCCATCTTGAAGATTTTGCGATATATATCCTCCATGGATACGTTTTCGGACTTGCCGTCATAAAACATATTGATCAGGGGCTTAAAGACCTTTTGAATGTCCGTAATGGACAAGACACTCTTAAAATAATAGAGAAAAATCAAAAGGTACATGTGCTCCTTGTTGTATTTTTTCTTGACTGGCGGTGGCAAAAAATCATTTTTGGTATAGTTATTGATCATGGTTTTGGTCAGGATTTTTTCCTCATCCTTGCGCCTGCAGGCCGCCAGATGCTCATCCATAAATGTGGTGACCTGATCCATATATAAATCAATATTGGGAATCTCGTCAGGATCGATGTAATCAATATCATTTAGTTTTTGCAGTATGTCGAGAACGCTCTCTTCACTGGTATTATCCATGTCACATCTCCCCTCTAGGCCAGTTCATCTGAAACTTTGGTAATTGCCACTGCTAAGGCACCCGGACCGATATGACAGGATACGCTCAGGGACAAAGGATCCATCTGAATCTCATGTCCCGGAAATTCTGCCATCAATTCTTCCTTAAATTGTCTGGCCTCGGTGTCATCTGCCGTGTAGGCTATTGCAAAGTGAAAATGGTCCCCCTTAGGATCGTGGAAACGGTCCTCAAGGTCCATATGAACTGCTTTAATCATGCTGGACTTTGCCTGCTTTAGGGTCTTGACCTTGCTGTAGGCATCTAACTTCTCCCCCTGAATTTGCAAGAGGGGTTTGATTCTGAGCAGGGTTCCAATGGCCGCCGCTGCCGGTGTAATCCTACCACCCTTTTTCAAATAGGACAGGGTATCCACCATAATGTAAATACTAGATTCCATTTTGTCCCGCATCAAAATATCATAGATTTCCTTGCCGGAATATCCCTTGGCCGCCAAATCTCTTGCATCAATTACAGACTGGCGCTGGGTTACAGAAATTCTCTGGTTGTCAACCACAAAAACTTTGCCCTCAAACTCCTCTTCCTGGGCCAGCATGTAGGCATTATCACAGGAGGAAGACAGGCCGCTAGACATGGGAATGTAAATAATTTCCTCCGCCTCTAAAAGAAGGCGCTGCCAGGTTTCCATCAGGGTTTCTGGGCTGGGTTGGGATGTTTTTACCTCCACATCCCTTGCCAGATAATCATAAAATTCCGTCTGACTCATACTTATATCTTCATAAAAAGTTTCCTCGTTAATAAAAAATGGCATAGGTACCACAGTGACTCCCAAATTCTTCGCTTCACTCTGTGTGATTCCACTATTACTGTCAGTTAAAATGGCAATTTTACTCATGAATTGGAATCCCCTTTCCTTTTTTAGACAATAGAATAATGTTACTATTTTTTGGCCATTTTGTCAATGTGGGGAAGCCTTCTAATACTCCTTGCGCCCCATACGGACACAGGAAAAAAGGCAGGTCAAAAACAGGTAAATCAAGGAGACCACAAGACAGGAAATCAAATCGGACTTGTGGAAACTTCCCAAATCACTGATTTTGCCCGTAAGCCCCGTGACGGAAATGTAGGACAGGTCAATTTTTAAATCCATGCCATAGGCCTCTGTCAAAAGCTGGGTGACATTTAAGATGGTTCCACCCACGCTTGGCAGCAGGATTCCAAGGGAAATAGAGGCTCCCATGGTCTGAAAAAGCATACAGAGCATAAAGTAAAAGCTGATGCTGGCTGTCAGGACCAAAGTCTGGACTGCCAGGGAGGCCAGGGCCTTAAGGGACCACTGACCAAGTCCACCCAAAAGGCTGCCAAGGCAGAGGGCGAAGACAAAATGGATGGCATAAATAGACAGGCCTGCCACCTGACAGACAATGTACTTAGACCAGAGGACCTGACTCCTAGAAAAGCCCCTGGCCAAAATATTTTTTATGGTTCCCTGGGTGAAATCCACACAGACATAAAGGGGCAAAAAGATTGGCAAAATCAACTGAATCGAGGACAAATCCACAGCAGAAACAGCCGCTTTTACCCCATCGTTTGCCGGATTTAAAAGTTGTCCCTCCGCTATCATCAGGGATGCCATATGGCTGATTACCATAGTGGCAATCATCAGAATCAGGGAAATTCCCCCGCAGATATAAAAGGATTTTTGAAAAAATAGTTTTCTGAATTCAAATTTAAGTAATCTAGCCATGTCACCCTCCAATTCTTGCCATGAAATACTCTTCTAATCCCCTGGTCTGGGCATAGAGTGAATCCACCATGATTCCCTCTTTGACCAGAGTCTGATTCATAAGTCCCGCCTTGTCAAAATCTGACAAAACCCTGATTTCATTGCCCTGTAATTGAATCTTTTCTGGTGCCACGATTGTTCCGAGGATTTCCGCCGCCCTAGGCCCCTGGTCCACCGAAATTTTAATATACTTGCCGGACTTTTCCTCTAGCTCACTGGCTGTAATTTCCTCGATTAATGTGCCATTATTAATAATTCCATACCTGGTCACCAGCTTAGACAATTCCTCAAGCAGGTGACTAGAAATTAATACTGTAATTCCCCGCTCTTGATTGAGCCTTAAAATCAGATTTCTCACTTCCCTCATGCCCGCCGGGTCCAAACCGTTGACTGGCTCATCGAGAACCATAAACTCTGGATCTCCTAGCATGGCAATGGCGATGCCCAGGCGCTGACGCATGCCCAGGGAAAAAGCTCCCGCCTTCTTGTTTTGCGTATTGCCAAGGCCCACAAAGTCCAAAATCTCCGGAATCCTGCCCGGGTCACTTCCATAGAGTTTAGCAAAGCGATAGAGATTTTCCTGGGCAGTGGCCTTGTTATAGAGGCCCGGTGCCTCGATGAGAGAGCCCACCCGGTGAAGATTTTTTCCCAAATCCCTGTCAGAAAAGAGCTCAATCTCCCCCTCTGTAGGTCTTGCCAGAGACAAAATCATCCTCATAAAAGTGGTCTTGCCGGCTCCGTTTTTTCCGATAAAACCGTAGATGTCTCCTTTTTGAATATTCATAGAGACCTGGTTGACCGCCAGATTGTTTCCGAATTTTTTGGTCAAGTCTCTCGTCTTTAAAATTGTGTCCATATCATATCCCCCTTTCCACAGTATTTTATTATAAAGAATATCTTAGAAGTCATCAAGTTGTCTTGGATATTTGTTTTTAAAATGCTATAATTATTATAATGTTTTAGTTTGTACAGGAGGTATATTATGAGTCAAGAACAAGAACTTTTGAGACAGTGGGTAAATGAGAGCGACAACATTGTTTTCTTTGGCGGAGCCGGTGTCTCCACCGAGAGTAAGATTCCAGATTTTAGAAGTACTGACGGCCTCTACAACCAGGAATATGACTATCCACCAGAGACCATTCTCTCCCACTCCTTTTATGTGAGAAAACCAGAGGAGTTTTACCGTTTTTACTGGAATAAAATGATTTTTCCCGATGCCATGCCAAACAAGGCCCATCTGGCCCTGGCCTCTCTAGAACAAAAGGGAAAATTAAAGGCTATTGTGACACAAAACATTGACGGCTTGCATCAAAAGGCCGGAAGCAAGGAGGTTTTGGAGTTGCACGGCAGCGTCTTGAGAAATTACTGCAGCCATTGCCACAAGTTTTACTCCCTGGATGATATTATTG
>JAILSA010000290.1 GCA_024697885.1 Eubacterium sp.
TCGGCGGCCAGGCGGCCGTCGCAGACCACCTGGTCTACCTGGTAGTTTACGGGGTTTCGCCAGATGCCCACAATGTTTTTGTTAAAGTCTCTAAGCTTTGTTAAGAGGGTCTCGGAGCATCGGCCCAGAATAATGAGGCCGTCGTTTTTGACTGGCTTCTTGGACAGGGACTTGTCTACATAAATCACCTCGTCAATTACTATATTTTGCTTGAAAAGGTCCTCCTCAAGCTTGCGAAAAATCTCATAGAAAAAAGGATCTGTCTCCAAGCTGCTGATGCGGGCCAAAATAATGGAGACGTGCTTGGCTGCCTGGGAGAGGCCTCCCTTGGTTCGCAGGCTTCTGGCGGCAATGTTGGGCTCGTAACCCAGTTCTCTGGCGGCCGCCCATATTTTATCCTTCAACTCCTTAGAGGCACAGGAGGAGGTCTTGTTGTTGAGAACTCTGGATACGGTGGAGACAGAGACTCCTACCTTGGAAGCAATTTCTTTTAGGGACATGGTATTCTCCTTTCACGAAAACAAATGATATAAGCTTATTATACAACAGCCCGGATGTGAAAGCAAACGTTTGCGCAATAAAATCTTGAAAAAGTGTTGACTTAAGGTTATTCTATGGTTGTCAAGAGACATCGGTAGAATGAATTTGCGAAAAAACAAGTAAAATTACGCAAACGATTGCTTAACTTTTTTCCCGGAAATGCGCAGCCGGAGAAAAGGCTACCGAGAAAATAACAAACACACTTAAGGAGAGATCATAATGTTTAAGAAAAATATGAAGAAAATCGGCGCATTGGCACTGGCAGGTGCGCTTACACTGACAAGTCTGACAGGCTGTGGAAGCAGCAACAATAATACAGGAGCTGGCGCATCTGGAAGCGCAGTTGAGGGAACTGTTAAATTGACTAACGTATCCTACGACCCAACAAGAGAGCTTTATCAGGCCATGAATGAGTCCTTCAAAAAATACTATAAAGGTAAGACGGGAAATGATATTGAGATTACCCAGTCTCACGGTGGATATGGCGGACAGGCTCGTTCCGTCGTAGAGGGTGCAGAGGCAGATGTAGTTACTCTGGCGCTGGCACACGACATTACCCTGATTGAAGAGGCTGGCCTCATTGACAGCGGCTGGTTGCAGGAGTTTGACAGAGAGTCTTCTCCATACACTTCCACCATCGTATTTTTGGTACGCAAGGGAAATGAAAAGGGAATTACAGATTGGGACAGCTTGACCAAAGAGGGTGTTGAGGTAATTACACCAGACCCTAAGAGCAGTGGTGGAGCTTGCTGGAACTTCCTGGCTGCATGGCACTATGCACAGAAGAAATTCAACAACGACGAGACCCAGATCAAGGATTTTGTGAAGAAGATTTATGACAATGTAACGGTAATGGATTCCGGAGCCCGCGGCGCTACAACAACCTTCGTAGAGAACGGACAGGGAGATGTATTGATTGCCTGGGAGAACGAGGCTATTGCCACAGTGACAGAGTATCCGGATGACTATGAAATCGTATCTCCAAGCGTAAGTATTTTGGCTCAGCCAAGTGTTGCAATCGTGGATGAGAATGCCAACAAGAACGGCACTCAGGAAGCAGCTAAGGAGTATTTGAACTACCTCTACACAGAAGAGGCTCAGAAGATTATTGGAGAGAACGGTTACAGACCATCGGATGAGAAGATTTTGAAAAATTACGAAGACAAGTTTGATTTGGATATGGAGCTTTGCGAGATCAACGACTTTGGCGGTTGGGATCAGGCATACAAAGACTTCTTCCAGGACGGAGCGATTTTTGATGAAATTCACCAGGCCTAAGAAAAACACCAGAGTGATCCCGGGGTTCGGTTTGACCCTGGGAGTTACTCTGGCAATGTTATCAACCATTATATTGATACCTTTGGGATCGATTTTATTTCAGTCCTTTAAGGCTAGCCCAGCAGAATTTGTAGAGGCCTTATCCAGACCAGCAGTTTTGTATTCCTTTGCCACTAGTATTGTATGCGCCCTGATTGCGGCCATTATCAACTGTGTCTTTGGAACCATCCTGGCCTGGGTTTTGGTGCGTTATAAATTCCCGGGCAAGAGAATTATTGACGGAGTGATTGAGTTGCCCTTTGCCCTGCCAACAGCTGTGGCGGGAATTACCCTCTCCAAAATGTATTCCGACACAGGGGAGATCGGGTCCATCCTGGCCAAGTTTGGCATCGAGGTTTCCTATACCCATTTGGGATTGACCCTGGCCCTGGTCTTTGTGGGAATTCCTTTTGTGGTAAGGTCCATCCAGCCGGTTTTGGAAAAAATCGACGGCAGTTATGAGGAGGCCTCCTATGTTTTGGGAGCCAACCGGAGAAAGACCTTTTTCAAAGTCCTGCTCCCAGAGCTCAGACCGGCCATGCTCACAGGTTTTGGACTGGCCTTTGCCAGAGGAATTGGAGAGTACGGCAGCGTTATTTACATTTCCGGCAACAATGAAAAGGAGCACACCCAGGTGGTTTCCTATGTCATTATGCAGAAGTTGAATGTGCAAAATTACACAGATGCCACGGCCATTGCCCTGGTGATGTTGGCCATTTCCTTCCTGCTTTTACTCTTTATCAATATAGTGCAGATGAAACAGTCTAGGCGCACCAACGAGATTTAAGGATGAGGATGGATACTTATGAAAGAAAATAAATTAACCAAATATTTGTTGATCGGCGTGAGTGTACTTTTTATCTTTTTTCTCTTGGTATTACCGCTTATTTCGGTGATTACAAACTCATTGAAAAAAGGCTTTGATTTTTACATTCAGTCCATCACAACAGATTATGTAATTTCTGCTCTGGTGGTGACACTGATTGCCACAGTGATTGCAGTTTTAGTCAACACCTTCTTTGGTCTCATGGCCTCCTGGCTTCTGACCAAATTTAACTTCAAGGGAAAACAGGTTTTGGCTACCCTGATTGATATTCCATTTTCCATCTCCCCGGTAATTGCAGGTCTTGCCTACATTATGACCTTTGGCCGAATGGGATGGGCGGCTCCGATTGTGGATGCCATAAATGATTTTCTGGGTACCGATATCAAAATTGCCTTTGCTATTCCGGGCGTTGTCTTGGCAACGATTTTCGTCACCTTCCCCTTTGTCTCCAGGGAACTCATTCCTGTAATGAATGCCCAGGGCAAGGATGAGGAAGAGGCGGCTGCCCTTATGGGAGCCAAGGGATTCATGATTTTCCGCAAGATAACCTTGCCACACATTAAGTGGGCCCTGATTTACGGAGTGATCCTCTGTACCGCCAGAGCCCTAGGCGAATTCGGTGCGGTCAACGCCCTGTCTAAAACTAGAGGAAAAACCTTTACCCTCCCATTGGAGATTGATGCCCTCTACCTGAGCAGCACAGAGGATGCCATTGTGGCCTCCTTCGCCGTGTCGTCTATTTTGGTAATCATCGCTGTGATCATCCTGGTTGCCAGAAATATGATCGAGCACAAGTCCAAGGAAAAAGTGGAACAGTAGTCCGACCGTTGAATCTATAAGGAGAGTCGAAATTATGTATGTTGAGATGAAAAACATCAATAAAAATTACGGAGATTTCCAGGCGTCTAAGGATGTAAATTTTGGAATTGAAAAGGGAAGGCTGGTGGCTCTTTTGGGTCCCAGCGGAAGTGGTAAAACAACCATCCTTCGCATGATTGCAGGTCTTGAGACCCCTGATTCGGGAGATATCCTAATCGATGGAAAAAGGGTAAATGACCTGGACCCTGCCAAGAGAGGAATTGGTTTTGTGTTCCAGAACTACGCCCTCTTCCGTTACATGACAGTATATGAAAACATTGCCTTTGGCCTCAAACTTCAAAAAATGCCAAAGAAAAAAATTAGGGAAAGAGTAGAAGAGTTGATTGAACTGACTGGACTTACAGGAATGGAGAAGAGATATCCAAACCAGTTGTCCGGTGGACAGAGACAGAGGGTGGCCTTTGCCAGAGCCTTGGCCCCAAACCCAAGTCTTCTTCTTCTGGACGAGCCCTTTGCCGCCATTGACGCCAAGGTAAGACAGGAACTCAGAACCTGGCTCAGAAAAATGATTTACAAGGTAGGAATTACTTCTATTTTTGTCACCCACGACCAGGACGAGGCGGTAGAGGTGGCAGATGAAATCATTGTCACCAACCGAGGCAGAATCGAGCAGATTGGCACGCCAAAGGAGATTTACAAAAAACCGGAAACTCCATTTGTATCTGAGTTTATTGGTCAATCCACTATTATAGAGGAGTATTACAAGCTTCATGGCTTTGAAAAAGGCAACTACAAGGGGGCCATTGTCCGCCCTGAATTTGTGGAGGCCTTTAAGGATGACAACACCAGATTCCAGGATGTTTTGGAGTGTTCCGAGATGGGAGTCATTACGGACATTTTGTTCCGAGGCAATTCTCTGGAACTTCAGTTAGATGTAAACGGAGTAACCCTGACCACCCACCGTTCTTTAGAGAGAAGAAAGGTGGAGGTGGGAGAGCAGATGCGAGTTATTATTTATCGCCTCTATGCCTTCGACGACGAGAGGGCCTATCTCCTGGAAAACAGCGAGCTAAAGAGCATGGATGTCAACAACCGACATCTGGAGTCCTACCTTTACTCCTCGGATGGCTATTTTGTGGGATAGAGAAAAGTACTTTATGTTTTTGAAAAAATTTGTTATACTCAAACTGTATGGACCACTAGGTTCATACAGTTTTTTTCATAAAACGCGGGGAATGTATAATAGGAAAAAGAGAAGAGGTAAAAAATGAAGAGGAGAAAAAATTTAAAAGAGGGCTTTTCCATGGTGGAACTGATTCTGACCATTGCTATTATGGCTATTTTGGTCGGAGCTCTTACGTTGGTAGTTTTAATTTATCTGGAAAAGTCTAAAGAATCCATTGATTTGCAAAACATGGACCATGTCTACAAGGGAGCCCTTACGGTGGCGGGAAACGAGAAGTTTTTGGAAAGCGCCTTTAGCAACAGCAGTCACCTTCACTTTTCGGATTCTGTGGATGCCTACAGCCTTGAAGATATTCTCAAGGAGGCGCAGAGAAACGGGGCCGTGGATGTGGTAGATGGAGATTATGTTTTGACGGATGAGGCGTATGTCAGCGACTCTTGGACCGTGCAGTTGGCAGAGGTTTTGGGCCCAACCTATGAGGGCTATCGACCTAAGTCCAGACATGCAGGAGCGGCCGATGAGGCGGGAGATACCCTTTGTAGAATGTTTGTATACGTGGGCCAGGACGGAGGTGTGTCTGTTTGGTATGGGCCAGATGCAGATAGTATTTATATCACCTCCAACGGGGATGAAGCTTTTGGTCTGGGAAAACATTGCCAGGACCTGACTCAGGTGTCAGAGGACTAAGCCTATGAAACTCAGAAAAGAGATAAAACTGATATTGACGGGCCTAATCATAATCATTTTGGTTATGATTGGGTCCTTTTTGCTCTTAAATACCTATATGGGTTATCGCAACAACAAGGATATTCAAGAAATTGGAGAAACCTACTTAGAGGGAGTTACCAAGCAGTTTGTCAACCAGTTCAACTGCATCAAGCAAATGCGCTTTGAGCAGATGGAGGAGCAGGTCAGTTTGGTAAAAAAAGACGGCATTGAAAATGCGGACCAAATTGCCCATGTCCTCTCGGACTACGCCCAGGTCCAGCAGTTGCAAAACTGTGCCCTCATGGATGACCAGGGAAATCTTGAGATGGTCTATGGCCAGGAGTTCTCTGAAATCGACGGCAAGGACTATCTGATGTCCAGGGTTAAGGCGGGGGAGAACTTAGTGTCCTCTGCCATTCTCAACGGTCAGCAGATGATGGTCTACATTAAGAAGGTGGAGCTTCCCATGAAAAATGGCAAGAAATCCATGGCTCTTTTGGCAGGCCGCACCGTGGATATTTACTCGGGCCTTATGAATATGGATGGAGAGGACCATACGGTTTATTTTTCCATTGTCAAATCAGATGGGACCTATGTGATTGACAATAGAGACCACCAGAGGACTCAGAGCCTAAAGGAGTCCTACCGCTGTGATTTGGAGGATACGGACTGGCAGGTAGAGGCCATTTTGGCCGACGGTATCCTAGAGGGAGCCGTGGAGGATATGGGAGATGCCAGAACCAGGTCCACCTTTTTGATCATTGGAATTTTGACCCTGATTTTAACCGGGATTTTCCTTTTTTACATCAAGATGTTCCAGAGGCAATTGACCAAGCTTGAGCTTGCCAACAAGGCGGAAAATTCTGCCAGGAAGCTGGCGGAAAAGGCGGCCCAGGCGGAGAACTCTGCCAGGAAGGCGGCGGAACAGGCCAAGAGAGAGGCGGAGGAGGCCAACCAGGCCAAGAGCGAATTTCTCTCTAATATGAGTCATGATATCAGGACCCCTATGAATGCTATTGTGGGTATGACAGCCATTGCCATGTTCCATATAGAGGACCGGGACCAGGTGGAGGACAGTCTGAAAAAAATCAAGATTTCCAGCAACCACCTCCTAGGCCTTATCAACGATATTTTGGATATGTCCAAGATTGAGAGCGGCAAGTTTTCCATCCACCCAGAGCCTATGTCTCTCGGGGAGTTGACGGAGGGGATTTGCAGCATTATCCGGCCCCAGACGGAGGAGAGGGACCAGGTCTTTGACCTTGACCTTCATGACATAACATCCGACTGGGTTATGTGCGACAGCGTCAGGCTCAACCAGGTTCTTTTGAATCTTTTGAGCAATGCCCTGAAGTTTACCCCGGAGGAGGGAAAAATCAGCCTGGAAATCTACCAGGAGGAATCCAAGAAGGGGTCAGGTTTTCACCGCCTCCACCTGGAGGTGGCAGACAACGGCATGGGAATGACAGAGGAATTTGTTCAAAAAATCTTCACGGCCTTTGAGCGTGAGGACAGCCAGAGGGTGAGAAAAACCCAGGGAACTGGTCTTGGCATGGCCATTACCAAGTATATTGTGGATGCCATGGGAGGAGAGATTTCTGTGGAGAGCCAGCCCGGAGAGGGCAGCCATTTTCATGTGATTTTGGATTTGGAGGATGGTCAGGAGACCCACAAGGCGCCGGAGGTCAGCCAGGTGGCAGACCTTGAAGAGCAGGCCGACCTAGCGGGCAAGAGAGTCCTTTTGGCAGAGGACTATGAAATTAATGCAGAGATAGTGACAGCAATTTTAGAGGACGAGGGACTTGTGGTGGACCATGCGGAAAATGGCCTTTTGGCCAGAGACCTTTTTGCCAAGTCTAAGGAACATGAATATGATTTTGTTCTGATGGACCTTCGCATGCCGGAGATGAATGGCTTTGAGGCCACCAGGGAAATTCGCCAGATGAAGCGTGAGGATGCGGCCAAGGTGCCTATTATTGCCATGACGGCAGACGCCTTTGAGGAAGATGTGAAAAAGTGCCTTGAGGCGGGGATGAATGCCCACCTGTCAAAGCCTATTGACATTGATTTGCTCTTTGCCACCCTCCGCAAGTACAAGAGAGGAGTGTAGATTTATGACCATAGAAGAATTAAGGCTCTGGGGAGCCGATGTGGATACGGGAGTGAAAAGGTGCGCCGGCAAGGAGAGTTTGTATCTCAAATTGGTGGACAAGATGGGAAAGGACCAAAACCTTCCTAGGCTGAGGCAGGCCATAGAGGAGGGAGATTTGGAGGCGGCCTTTGAGGCGGCCCACGGCCTTAAGGGCCTGGTGACCAACCTGTCCCTAACGCCCCTGTCGGATTTGGTGGTGCCCTTGACAGAGGACTTGCGGGCCGGGAAGGAAAAGGACTACGGTCCGGTGCTAGAGGAAATCCAAAGAGTGTACGAAAAGTTAATTCTGTCGCACTAAGAAAGTCTAAAATAGGAAGAGTCCAACCGACTCGAGACGAGGT
>JAILSA010000011.1 GCA_024697885.1 Eubacterium sp.
AGTATAACCTTGTCGGTATCCTTCATAAGCGCGGTAAAGAATGTCAAATCCGTATTATAATACATTTCCTCGCGGAAGCGGATTTGATGGTCCAAAATATATTGGCGTCTCATCATAATTCCCAAAATGGAAATTCCTGTCAGATTGAAGTTGGCGCGAACCATGTCACTAAAGCACTTTATCCATTCTGCATCGTGTTCATGGACTTCAGGAATCATGTGATCCTCTTGTTCCGGTGTCCCATCTTCTCCCTCTTCCGAGGTCTCGTTTTCCGGCTCTTCTTCCTTACCCTCTAGGCGGGCCTTTTCTCTTTTTTCCAAAAAGGCGATACGGCCTAGTCTGGTATTTTTCTTGCGGGCCATGACAATGTCATGGCCTTGGACTCTCTCCAAAAGCCACTCAATGGCTATATCTTCTAAATAGTCATCGCAGTCCAAAAAGAGTATATATTCTCCCTTGGCCGCCTCGATTCCCTTATTTCTTGCGTGGCCTACGCCCTTGGCCTCTGGCAAAACCACAACTTGAATCGGAAAACTGCACTGATAATTTTTTACAAACTCTATATCCTGGTCGCTGCTTCCTGCGCAGACAACCACGGCTTCAAAATCCTTGCATGTCTGGGCCTCTAAGCTGTTCAAAGCATCTTGAAGAAATTTTAGCTCAGTACGAAAAGGAATAATAACACTGACCCTCACAGTCTTTTCCCCCTATTTATTATCTTATAATATTATTTTACAACGATGTTGATGATGCGACCTGGAACGTAAATCTCTTTTACAATGGTCTTGCCATCCAATTTGCCTGCCAATGCTTCCTTGCCGGCTGCAATGGCATCTTCCTTGCTGGCGTCAATGGCAATTGCCACGGTTCCACGAAGTTTTCCATTGACCTGAACTCCGATTTCCTGCACCTGCTCTACGGTCTTGGCCTCGTCATACTCTGGCCATGTGGTCTGATAAATCATTCCCTCAAATCCAAGAATCTCCCAGAGTTCCTCTGTAATGTGAGGTGCCACTGGATTGAGGAGGACTAAGAGTGTCTTAAACTCGCCCTTGGTCAGTGAACCCTTCTTGTAGAAGTCGTTAATCAAAGCCATCATGGCAGCAATTGCTGTATTGTATTTCAAATTTTCATAGTCATTGTCTACCTTTTTGATGGTCTGATGCATCTTGGTCTCCATGTCTTTGGAGAAGTTCATGTCATCTACCACCATATCCTGCAGCTTCCAGACACGGTCTAAGAAGCGGCGGCATCCCTTAACACCGTCATCTGACCAGGCAGCGGCGGAATCGAAGGTTCCAATAAACATTTCATAAGTGCGGAGAGTATCTGCGCCGTAGGCATTTACAATGTCATCTGGATTGATTACATTTCCACGGGACTTACTCATTTTCTGGTTGTCCTCACCCAAAATCATTCCGTGAGAGGTTCTCTTCTGGTATGGCTCCTTGGTAGGCACTACTCCCTGATCATAGAGGAACTTGTGCCAGAAACGGGAGTAGAGAAGGTGAAGGGTGGTATGCTCCATTCCACCGTTGTACCAGTCTACTGGCAACCAGTATTTCAAAGCTTCCTTGCTGGCAAGCTCCTTGTCATTGGTTGGATCAATGTAGCGAAGGAAGTACCAGGAAGATCCAGCCCACTGTGGCATGGTATCGGTCTCTCGCTCTGCCTTGCCTCCACAGCATGGACAGGTGGTCTCTACCCAGGAGCGAATCTTGGCGATTGGAGACTCTCCGTTGTCGGTAGGCTCGTAGTTATCTACCTCTGGCAGGCGAAGTGGCAGTTCCTCTTCTGGCACTGGCACATAGCCGCACTTCTCACATTTTACAACTGGAATTGGCTCACCCCAGTAGCGCTGACGGGAGAATACCCAGTCGCGGAGTTTGAAGTTTTTCTTAGGAGTACCTACTCCCTCTTTTTCCATCCATTCTACAATGGCTTTTTTGGCCTCTTCCACAGATTTTCCAGTCAAAAATCCTGAGTTTACCAAAACTCCAGTGGCCACATCTGTAAAGGCCTCTTCCTCTACATTTCCACCGGCAATTACTTCCACAATAGGAAGGTCGAATTTCTTGGCGAACTCCCAGTCACGGGTGTCGTGGGCGGGGAC
>JAILSA010000034.1 GCA_024697885.1 Eubacterium sp.
CCTTAAAACCATTTTCCTTGTAGAGAACTGGAGACTGGTAGTACTTAGAACCCTCTACCGCCTTCCACTCTCCCTGGAAGATTTTTCCCTGGAGGTCAAAATTTCCAATCACCCGGTAAAAGGGTGTCTTTTCGAATTTTCTAATCTCCCATTCCCGGCGGACTACCATGCCGAGAACGCAGGTCATAACTCGGCCCACAGACACAGAAGTCCACTTCTTGTCCTGGAAAACCTGGTTGACCCAGTAGCCGTACTTAAGAGACAAGACCCTGGAAAAATTAATTCCCATCAAATAGTCTTCCTTGGCCCTTAGGTAGGCGGAGCTGCTCAAATTGTCATATTCCGACATAGGCTTGGCCTCTCTGACACCTCGAAGGATTTCCTCATTGGTCTGGGAGTCAATCCAGACGCGAAGTTTTTTCTTGGTCTTAGGTACCTTGGCCATCTGGTCCACCAGACGGTAGATGTACTCTCCCTCTCGTCCGGAGTCGGTGCAGATATAAATAGTATCCACATCCTCTCGGTTCAAAAGGCCCGAAACGATATTAAATTGTTTTTTTACGCTGGGAATAACCTCATAGAGAAATTCCTCAGGCAAAAAGGGAAGGGTCTCAAGTGACCATTTTTTTAGAGCCTGGTCGTAGACCTCCGGATAACTCATAGTCACCAAATGTCCCACACACCAGGTCACCACCGTGTCCTCTGACTCCATGAAACCGTCACCGCGACGAGCCTTCACCCCCAGGGCATCTGCAAACTGCTGTGCCACGCTGGGTTTCTCCGCAATAAATAATCTTTTCGGCATTAGGACCCCCTTATTTTTGCACTATTCGCCCCCTTGGGCGGATAACGACATAACTCTTAACACAAACACAAGCCTGAGCATAATCTGCCCAGACTTGTGAGTAAAATCACATTGAAACTCAGTCGGAGAAATCCCCCACCTACGCTAACGCTTAGAGGTGGGGGATTTCTCCGACTGAGTTAAACGCTCCGCGAGGATGCGCACGGATTCGGACAGGAATTTGTCTGCTGAAGCAGACCCGAATCCGGCGCGCAAGACTCGCGAGCGAGTCTTGACTAATTATATTAGTAAAGTGGATATTTGTCTGTCAAAGACTTAACAATTGCCTTTGCCTGATCCATATTGGCCTCATGGTCATTGATGATCAGAGCAATTGCCTCCGCCACCTTGTCCATGTCCTCCTCATTAAATCCACGAGTGGTAACTGCTGCAGTTCCCAGACGGATACCAGATGTTACAAATGGTGTCTGTGGATCATTTGGAATAGTATTTTTGTTGGCTGTAATATGAGCCTCATCCAACCACTTCTCTACTTCCTTACCGGTCAATCCCTTGTCAGCCAAATCAACCAACATCAAGTGGTTATCTGTGCCGCCGGATACAATCTTAACACCGCGGGACTGCAAGCCCTTGCAGAGAGCCTGGGCATTGTTTACAATATTCTTTCCGTACTCCTTGAAGCTTGGATCCAAGGCCTCTTTGAAGCAAACAGCCTTAGCGGCGATTACATGCATCAAAGGACCACCCTGAATTCCAGGGAAAAGAGCTTTATTGAAGTTAATCTCCTTGGCAAACTCTGCGGAGGAAAGAATCATACCACCACGAGGTCCGCGAAGGGTCTTGTGTGTTGTTGTTGTAGTTACATGTGCATATGGGATTGGACTCTCATGCACACCTGCTGCTACCAAACCAGCAATGTGAGCCATATCTACAAAGAGGTAAGCTCCTACGGAATCAGCGATCTCACGGAAGCGCTTGAAGTCGATTTTTCTAGCATAAGCACTTGCACCAGCAATAATCAGTTTTGGCTTGCACTCCTTAGCAATCGCCTCTACCTGATCATAGTCAATAACACCGTCATCATTTACACCGTAAGGTACACAGTTAAAGTATTTTCCAGAAATGTTTACCGGTGAACCGTGAGTCAAATGTCCGCCGTGATCAAGGTTCATTCCCATGTAGGTATCACCTGGCTCCATCAAAGCGAAAAATACGGTCAAGTTAGCCTGAGCACCACTGTGTGGCTGTACATTCGCGTAGGTACAGTTAAAGAGTTTCATGGCACGGTCTCTTGCCAAATCCTCAACTACATCTACATAGTCGCATCCGCCGTAATATCTCTTTCCTGGATATCCCTCAGCGTACTTGTTGGTCAAAGTACTTCCCATAGCAGACATAACTGCCTTGGATACTAAGTTCTCAGATGCAATCAACTCAATGTTCTGACGCTGTCTGTTGGTTTCGTCCTCAATTGCCTTGGCAATCTCAGAATCTGCTGCTTTTACTTCATCAAATGAATACATAATATATCTCCTTTACCTTTTTTATTTTATGCTTCATCAATCGCTTTTCCGATATCATTACGCATATATTTATTTTCAAAGCTAATCCACTCGGTAGCCTTGTATGCATTGGCTCTGGCTTCCTTTAAGTCAGCTCCCTTGGCGGTCACACCTAGAACACGACCTCCATTGGTTACAATGCCCTGGTCTGTCAACTTGGTTCCCGCATGGAAGACATAGTAGCCCTCCTTGTCATCAAAGGTCTCAAGGCCACTAATTACCTTGCCCTTCTCATACTTCTCTGGATATCCGTCAGAAGCAAGGACTACACAAACTGCCGCATTGTCCTCAAACTGCAAATCCACCTGATCCAACTTGCCATCGATGCAGGCATTCATCACATCAATAATATCATTTTTCATTCTTGGGAGAACTACCTGGGCCTCTGGGTCACCAAATCTGGCATTGTACTCAAGTACCTTTGGTCCATCCTCTGTAATCATAAGTCCCACAAAAAGGATTCCCACAAAATCTCTGCCCTCAGCCTTCATGGCATCCATTGTTGGCTGATAAACCTTTTCCTCGCAGAACTTCTGAACCTCGTCATTATAAAATGGACTTGGGGAAAAAGTTCCCATTCCGCCAGTGTTTAATCCCTGGTCTCCGTCCTTAGCTCTCTTGTGATCCTGAGCACTTGTCATTGGCTTAATGTGTGTTCCGTCGCAGTAGCAAAGAACGGAAACCTCGCGTCCAGTCATAAACTCCTCAATGACAATCTCATTGCCGGCGTCGCCAAACTGCTTATCTAACATCAGGGTCTTAACACCCTCCTTGGCTTCCTCTAAGTTCTGGCAAATCAAAACGCCCTTACCCAGAGCCAGTCCATCGGCCTTCAATACGATTGGCATCTTGGCTGTCTCTAAATACTCCAGCGCCTTCTCAGGGTCTGTGAAATTCTCATAGCTGGCTGTTGGAATATTGTATTTTTTCATAAGGTCCTTGGAAAAAGCCTTAGAGCCCTCGATAATAGCTGCATTTTTTCTCGGTCCAAAAACTCTGAGACCACGTTTTTCAAATACATCTACCACACCACCTACTAGTGGGTCATCCATTCCGATAATTGTCAGACCAATTTCATTCTTCTCAGCAAAATCTGCCAATTTGTCAAACTCCATGGCTGTAATATCTACGCACTCGGCAACCTGGCCGATTCCCGCATTGCCCGGCGCACAATAAATCTTGTCCACCTGTGGGCTCTTGGCTACGCTGACTGCAATAGCATGCTCGCCTCCGCCGCTTCCTATAATAAGAACCTTCATTTTGTCTCTCCTTATTTCTTCCTTCTTACAAGATTATCTAGAATTTCAATTGTATCGTTGGCAATTAAGTCAATGGCCTGAGGAAGAATTTTCCACTCCGCCTCCTCCATTACTCTCTTTTGCAAAATCTCCGGTGTGTCACCCTCCTGGACACAAACTGCCTTCTGAAGAATGATTGGGCCGGAATCCGTTCCCTCGTCCACAAAGTGTACGGTGGCTCCTGTCACCTTGTTGCCTCTGGCCAAAACGCTCTCGTGAACCTTGAGTCCATAATAGCCCGGGCCACAGTGGGAAGGAATGAGGGATGGGTGAATGTTAATCATTCTGCCCTCAAAGGCCTTTACAAAATTCTCTGGCAAAATTACCAAAAATCCTGCCAAAACCACTAAGTCAATGCCAGCCGCCTGCAGGCTCTCTGTCAGGGCCTGACCATAGGCCTCTCTGGAGTCGTAATCCTTTGGTGAAAGAACCTTGCCCGGAATATTTTTTCCAGCGGCTCTCTCAAGGGCATAAGCCCCTTCCTTGTTGGAAACTACCATGGCAATCTGGGCATTTTTGATCTCGCCTCGATCCAAACTGTCCATAATAGCCTGGAGATTGGTTCCTCCTCCAGATACCAAAACTGCAACCTTTAGCATAATGTAATTCCCTTCTCTCCGTCCTTGATTTCACCGAGAATATATGGGGTCTCCCCTGCTTCTTTAATGGCTGCAACAGCCTTATCTACATCATTTTTGTCCACTGCTGTGATCATACCA
>JAILSA010000120.1 GCA_024697885.1 Eubacterium sp.
GGAATTACCAGCTGTCATGTGACCATTACCAGTCAGACTGGGGTCAAGGGTAGCGTGGAAATTCAGATGGAATCGGAGGAACTTGGCCAGGTAAATGCCAGCTTCCGCCTCAATCATAAAGAGGTCAAGGGCTTTGTGACAGCCAGCAAAGAGGAATCTTTAGGGATTTGCCAAAGACTTCTTGACAATTTTAAAATGGATTTGGAAGAGCATGGTTTCACTATGGACAGTGAAAGTCTCATTCGGGGCAGCAGGACCTCTCTTCATGTAGGAGAATACAGCCAGGATACGAGAAATCAAGATCTCTATCAGGTAGCCAAAAGCTTTATTCAAAGCATAGCCGGAAAGGATGAGACAGCTTATGAAAATTAATACCAATATCACCGCCATTCGCGCTAATTTTAATCTCAACAGTGTACAGAACAAATTGACAGCCAGCACCACCAAGTTGTCCTCGGGTTACCGAATTAACAAGGCAGCAGACGACGCGGCGGGCATGGCTATTTCCCAGAAGATGCACGCCCAGATTCGTGGCCTTCAGAGGGCTTCGCAAAACGGGTCTGACGGCATTTCCTTTATTCAGACAGCAGAGGGTGCCCTCAATGAAATCGAGAGCATGCTCCAGAGATGCCGCGAGTTGTCTGTACAGGCGGCCAACGAGACCAATACCATTGATGACAAGAAGGCCATTCAGCGAGAGATCGACACCCTCTTGAGTGAGATTGACCGATTGGCAGATCAGACAGAGTACAACACCATGAGTGTCCTGGACGGATCCTGCTGTAGGCAGTCCTCCTCGGACAATGTGGGTGTAAAACTGATTTCCGCCTCTGACGATGTGGCCCTGACAGGTTACACATTTACGGTAGATGAGATTGCCACCCAGGCCAGCTTTGAGATGACCATTAACTTCGCTGCAGATGAGGTAGTATCTGAGGATGCCCTTGGAGATATCCAGATCAACGGCGAGGTGATTACCGTCAAGAAGGGCATGACCTATCAGGAGGTTTATGCCGACATTCGAGATTACTGTGAAATGATGAATATAGATGTTTTGCCAACAGATGGAAGCGGAAATGCCTGCGAGTTGTCTGCAGCAACCACCCTTTCCTTCACCAGCGTCCTCTACGGCTCGGATCAAAAAATCTCCGTGACCACAGACAACGCAGAACTGGCAAGCAAGCTGGGAATTGATGGAGCTAGCGGCACCGACGGAACAGATGCCAAGGTGACTTTGGATTACGGCTCAGGTTTTTCCAGCACCGCCACCGTTTTTTGCTCCGGTGAGCGAGTAGAGGTATCCGACCGAAACGGATTTAGCATGATTTTTAATGTGGCAGAGGCGGAAGCAGGGTCTGAGGCCACAGTGACTATGTTGGATGCAGGATATGTGGCCATTCAGATCGGCGCCAACGAGGGACAGAGCATCGATATTTCCATCCCTCCAGTAACCGCCGAGGCCCTTAATATCAATAAATTGAATGTATGTACCTACGCGGGAGCAGGAGTTGCCATAACAGCTTTTGACAATGCCATTAAGGAGTTGTCAGCCATTCGTTCTAAGCTAGGTGCCTACCAGAACCGTCTGGACACAGCGGTAAACAACCTGGATACCACCTCTGAGAATTTGACGGAGGCCTGCTCTAGAATCGAGGATGTGGACATGTCCGAGGAAATGACCAAATACACCCAGTACAGTGTTTTGGTTCAGGCCGGAACTTCCATGCTGGCCCAGGCCAACAACCAGCCACAGAATATTCTTCAGCTCCTTCAGGGCTGATGAAAAGAGGGGGAAGGTAAATGGATAAGGAAACCTTACAGGGCTTTGCCACCAGAGTGAGCCAGGCCAACCGCAGCCAGCTGGTTGTGGTTATATACGAGGCAACTTTGGCCAGTATGGCAGAGGGAAAAAGCCTTTTAGAAGCGGGACAGGTTGAGGAAGCCCGCAGTGAGTTAAAGAGGGCCAGAGGCCTGATTGAGGAGCTTATGAGGAGCCTGGATATGAAGTACAACATCTCCTCCTATCTCCGTCAACTTTACATTTTTGCCTACCGGGAGCTGTGTCAGTCCGTAGCCCTTCGCCAGCCGGAGAGGATTGACCATGCCAGCCATATATTTGAGGGCCTTTTGCCCTCCTTCCAAAAGATCGCGGAGGGGGACGACAGCGGTCCGGTCATGAAAAATGTCCAGCAGATTTACGCGGGTCTGACCTATGGAAGGGGCACTCTCAACGAGTCCCTGGGAATGGGTGTGGACATCCATCGTGGCTATGAAGCTTGAGTGTTGATAATCATATATAAATCTGGTCCTTGCCTCTAAAGGAATTAGGGGTGGGGGCCAGAATTTTTTTTGCCAAAATTCATGAAATTTTGTCGGATTTCGCCAAAACGAGTCTTTTCCTATTATATTTTAGACGGGGAAAAATGGCCGAAAATAGGGGGTTGACAGATGTTTTGCCTCTGTGATAAGGTTGTTTTCACCACAAGAAGGAGGTGGGACTTTCGTGAGAGAATTCTTAGCTGCAATTCTCCTAGTCGCCTCTCTCTGTGATCTTTATGAATACCGGGTGCCCAACCTCTTGTTGGGCCCGGGACTGGTGGCCGGCCTCTGTTACCGGTTGCTTTACCAGGGCTGGGCCGGCGGCCTGTCCTGGCTCATGGGAGGTATCCTTCCCGTGATTCTTTTATTTATTCTATATATCATTGGGGCCCTAGGGGCCTCGGATCTCAAACTCTTTTCTCTGGTAGGGAGCCTGGTGGGCCCAAGAAGCCTACTTCCTATTATGGCGGGAGCCCTTCTTATAGGGGCCCTTATGTCCCTTGTCAAAATGATTTGCCAGAGAAACATGGGTGAGCGGTTTCTGCACTTTTTCAATTATGTATATGCCTGCGTGAAGGGGAGGTCAGTGGGAAAAAAATATTATGACACAGAGCGTGATGGCCTGGGGGGTGTAATTCCCTTTGGGGTGGCCATTAGTTTGTCTACCATTGGAATTGTCTTCGCTTAGGGAGAAGGGGAGTTTTTTATGGAGAAAATAAGGGTGTATCTCTGCCTGAGGGATGTGGCTTATGGACGGCGGCTTCTCGGTCTTATGACCGGGAAAAATCATCCGGCCCTCCAGTTTGAGCTGGTGACTTCTAGGCAGGAGGATGGAGATTACAGGGAGAGGGAATATTGGCTGACTGACTGGGAGGAACTTCAGGGAAAAAAGAACTGTATTTACCTGTCAGAGGCGGGGAGTGACCGGGATCAGGGTCGGATTTTTCGCTACCAAAAGGGAGAGGACATTTACAGGGACCTGGTGGATTTTTTGGACTTAGATGCCAGGGAGGCCAGCCAGGGAATC
>JAILSA010000184.1 GCA_024697885.1 Eubacterium sp.
TCTGTGGCGCCCTCATACTCCGCCTCCGTCAGAGAGCTCAATCTGGCTATGCCATACACCCAGGACCTATAGGCTTCCAAGTCCACGCCGCGGACCTTCACCTTGTTTTTCAGGGTCATTTCCGAACCCAGATAGGTCTGGGTCTTGCCTTTTTCATCCACCATGGTGTATTCATAATAGGAATCCACTTTTGGCGGCTCGCACTTAAAGATCAGCGTAACCTTCTCAGGATTTTCCCTGGTGCAAATAGACTGCCATCCCTTTTTCAGACGCTTAAACTTCTTGTGGAAGATTACCTTACTGAGCTCCGACCTGCTTCCCACGCTAATGCCGTCGCCGATGGACCTCACCGTGCCAGGCACTCGGATTGTCCCTGACTTTGGAACAGCTGCCACCAGCGTCTTTTCATCGGCTGTGGTGAGGCAGTTCTCCACCATATGGTAGTGGTCATTGTTGATTCCCACCACAATCTCAGTCAGGGCCGGGCCGTCCAGGGCAAAATCCTCAATCCTTGTCACGCTGTCTGGAATGGTAATCTTAGTCACCTTGGAATTTCTCAAAAGATACTTGTCCAGGGTTTTTACTCCCTTAGGAACCTCCATAGTCTCTAAGCCCTTAGGTGCATAGATAATTTCTGATGTAGCTCTATCCAGGACAAAATGGTTGGCTCCGTAGTAGTCCTCGTTGCCGTCAGTCAGGCCAAAGTCCTGCATGGTGTAGGTCTTATAAAAAAGTTTCTTAGGCAGGTTTTTCACCTTCTGGGACAGGTTTACCATCTCCAATTTTTCAAAGCCTGCAAAACAGCAGTTCTCAAAGCTGCTAAGAGTATTTGGCAGGTCTATTACCCTCAAATTCTCCATGGCAGGCACGGTCTCTCCGAGTTCTCCCGCCTCCACATCTACTTCTACGCCAAAGAGATTGTAATTCAGGCCATCTTCACCTGGCCTTCCCAACTTGATAACTTCTACTCCATCAATCTCCTTTGGCAGGGACAAAATATTTTTGTCAACTTCCGCCTTCTTATCCAGCTCCACCTCTTTAATCCAGCAGTGCTTAGAATCCTTAGACAGGCTGTAGGTATAGGTGTAGGCACCCTCCTTCACCTGGCTCTCCATGGAATCCCAGCCGATCTCCTGCCTCTTTTCCTCGGCCTCTTTTCCTTCCTCATCACTCAAATCCTTCACACTAACACTCTCCGGCTTTTCCTTTGGCTTGTGAGAAGGCTTAAGCTTATGACTTTCGTCCGGTGAGTACACGGCAGAACCAGTAACGGCATTTCCACCTGGCTCCATATGCTTCTGATAAGGCTTGAAAATCGCTGTCCAAGGGTCAAAGTGAAAGACCTTGGCGCTGACGGTTCCCGCCAACAAAACACCTACACTCACAGCCGCCACAGCTGCCACCTTGCGGACCATATATCCCAACCTGACCTGGTGGCCAAAATACTTTTCTGTCCAAAAAAGTCTCTCCATTTTCTTGTGGAACTTCTGGGAAAATTCGTGTTCCTCCGTCTCCGCCTCTAGCTGGTCAAGACGGTCTAATTCCCTGTCCTGATAGCGACATAATAATTCTTTTAATTCCTGTTCTGTCATGCACTCACCTCCTTTCTTGATTTTGTCAGCATCTTCCTTGCCCTGGACAGCCGGCTAGCCACCGACCCCTCTCTCAGGCCCAAGACCTGGCTTATTTCCTTGGTAGACAGCTCATTTACATAGTAGAGGAGCAAAACCTCCTTGTACTTTTGGGGCAGGCTGTCAATCAGTTCCATGGCCTCAATTTTTTGGTGCTCCGTTTCGTCGCTGGTGGAAGGCTCCTCCCCCTCAAGGGCATCTAGCGAAACCTCTCCCTCCCGCTTTTTCTTGCGACACATATCTATGATTGTACGCTTGACCACGATTGCCACAAATCCCTTGGTTTCCTTGGAATCCACCTGTCCCACCTTGTCCAGGTTTTTGATGATTTTTTCCCAGGATGCCAAAACTGCATCCTCGGCGTCATAGGTGTTTTGTAGAGATTGGTGGGCAATGCTGAACATCAAACGATTATATTTTTCATACAATAATTCAATTTTTCTCTTGTCTTCCGGCGCGTCCACCGAAGCTAGCATCATACACAACATATGTTATCCTCTTCTGATAAAATAGAAACTAATTCCCCTATTTGTAATAATAAACGAATCAAATAGGGGAATCCTTGCAAAAGGTTTTAAATTTATTGTTTTTTAATTAAAGGCATATATTTTTTGAGAAATCTTGTAGCCAATTTTCGTAATTCCTCTTCCCAGGGAGCTTTTACTCTGCATAAACTTGGCAACAATATCCTTGTCCAAAACCTCATACATCTCAGGTCTAGTTTTCTTCAGATAGGCCCAGAGCTCGTCCCTCTTCTGGAGATTTTCCGGCGTTCCGCTCTTGATTAAAAGGACGGAACTCACGGTCATAATCATAGCCAGGTAGTGGTACATATAATCTCTCAAATTTTTATTTTTTATTTTACTCAAATCATACTGGTCAATCATCAGCTTGGTCACCCGAATCTGCTGATCAATCCTTCCGATCATAACCTTTTCGTTGACGGACTGATCCTCGCGGCCAATAAAGTAGTGGTAGACATTGGCGTCTATATACATGATCTTCTTGACTTCAGGCAGGGGGTTGTAGGCAAAAAGGTTGTCCACATAGAAGGTGTGCTCTGGAAGCTCCAGCTTGCACTTTCGCAAAACCTCTGTCCGATAAACCAGGGAGTGCATGAGAAGGTTCTGGCTCTTTCTAAACTTGCCCATGTCCTTCCAGCCAATCATGCGACCGGACTTCATAATGTTTCGGTAGCGAATGGCCTTTTGCTTTTTCTCACTTGGCTTGTCGTAGACATAATTGACCACAATCATATCTGCCAGCTTGCCACTTTGGAGCATTTTTCCAATGTAGCGAAGCATTTTGGTATACTCTGTAACATCAAACCAGTCATCGCTGTCTAGTACCTTAAAAAAGATTCCTCGGGCGTGAGCCAGTCCCGCATTCACCGCGGAGCCATGGCCACCATTTTCCTTGTGTACCACCTGAATTCGGTCCGGGTGCTTGGCTGCCAGTTCCTCTGCCACCTTGAGGGTGTCGTCGGAAGAACCGTCATCCACAATAATAACTTCCACATCCTGTCCGGCCATAGCCGCTCCCTCTACTGCCTTTCTCATATAAGCAGCGGAATTGTAGCAGGGAATTGCCACAGTCAAAGCAAATGTCTTTTTCATTTTATCCTCCAATCAAATCTCTCGGGCAAGAGTCAGGGCTCTGTCCACGATTGCGTCAATATTGTAGTACTTGTACTCCGCCAGTCTTCCCAAGAGGTGGAACTGAGGAATCTTCTCTACCAGTTTGACATATTTTTCATAGAGGGCATTGTTGGCCTCATTATTAATGGCATAATATGGAATCTCTCCCTCCTTGCCGGAGTATGGCATAGGGTATTCCTTGACAATAGTGGTATCCTCCTTGTCCAACTGGCCTGTCAGATACTTAAACTCTGTAATACGGGTAAAATCTTCTGATACGGTATAATTTACCACGCCATGGCTCTGGTAGAACTTCTGATTGTAGTGCTCAAAGTCAAAGCGCAGAGACCGGTATGGCAGTCTGCCATAGCAGCAGTCAAAGAGCTCGTCCAGGGCTCCGGTAAAAATCACCTCTCCCTCGAACTCATCCCCATCAAGCAAAATCGGAGTGTCGGACTCCGGATTAATGGTCAAAACTCTTCTGGCCTCACAGTCCAGTCTCAACTCGATGCCCTCATAGTCCAACATGGTCTCAAAAATAGGTGTGTAGCCGTGAAGTGGCAGGCCCTGGTACTTGTCCTGGAAGTATCTGTTATCCCTGGACAAAAGGACTGGCACCCGGCCAGACACAGCTGGATCAATCTCCTTGGGAGATTTGCCCAACTGCTTCATGGTATATTTCAAAAATACATTTTCGTAGACATACTGAGCAATCTCCTGAAGCTCAGGATTCTCGTGATTCATAAGGTCCAAAATAGGAACTCTGGCCCCCTGACCAAACTCCTGAACCAAAAGCTCCTCTAGATGAGGGGCCCTGTCCCCGTAAACCATTTCCAAGGTATTGAGGTTAAAGGGAATTGGCAACTCCTTGCCATATACATTTCCCACTACTTCGTGGCTGTAATCATACCACTCCGTAAAGCGTGACAGGTAGTCGTAGACCCGGTCAATGTTGGTATGGAAAATGTGTGGTCCGTATTGATGGATCAGAATTCCATTCTCGTCCTCAAGGTCATAGCAATTGCCCCCTACGTGACTTCTAGAATCCAAAACCAAAACCTTATGTCCTCGTCTCTCGGCCAGTTCTCTCGCCACGGTTGCCCCGGCAAAGCCACAGCCGATTACGATGCTATCGTACATATAATCCTCCCTTTGTGCCAAAAGGCACACTTTTTCGCAACTATTTTAACAGACTTAGGCAATAATATCCACTATTAATTTCACAGGCTCCGGTTTTTCCCCGGAAATCTTCACTGCATTTAGGTATACTTCTTCCGCCTTTTGGGCCCTTTCCAAGTCCCCTGTACACAGGGTGGCAAGGCAGTCTCCCGCCTCTACCCAATCACCGATTTTCTTTTCCACCAGGATTCCCGCAGAAAAATCTACTGCGTCCTCCTTGGTCTCTCGTCCGGCCCCAAGAATGCCTGAGGCCAGACCTATTTTCTCTGTATCCATGGAAAAAATATAGCCCCTCTCCCTGGCCTGAACCTGGCAAATCACCTCTGCCTCAGGAAAGAGGTCCGGGTCATCCAGGTAGGACAAATTTCCCCCCTGGCTCTCCACCATGGCCCTAAACTTCTGCCAGGCCCTGCCGGAATCCAAGGCCTCCTTGGCCTCCTTTTTTCCCTCCTCATAGGAAATCCCCTTGCCTAAGGACAGCATCATTCCTGCCAGGGCCAGGCAGACTTCCTCTAGATCTTCCGGCCCCTGTCCCTGCAGGGTTTTTATGGCCTCCTTGACCTCTAAATTGTTGCCCACGGCCCTTCCTAGAGGCTCCTCCATGCTGGTCAAAAGAGCCACCGTCTCCTTGCCTGCCCCCTTGCCTATGTCCACCATTCGTCTGGCAAGCTCTTTCGACTGGTCCAGGTCCTTGATAAAAGCCCCACTTCCTGTGGTGACATCCAGAACAATTTTGTCGCTTCCCGCCGCCAGCTTCTTGCTCATAATAGAGGCCGCAATCAGAGGAATGCTCTCCACCGTAGCCGTCACATCCCTAAGGGCGTAGAGGAGCTTGTCTGCAGGGGCCAAATCCCCTGTCTGACCGATGACACTGATACCGTTTTTCTCCACTGCGGCAAAAAATTCCTCCTGGGATAGGCCCACCTGAAATCCGGGGATAGACTCTAGCTTGTCCAAAGTTCCCCCGGTAAAGCCAAGGCCCCTTCCGCTCATCTTGGCCACTGGCACCCCACAGGCTGCCACCATAGGCCCCAAAATCAGGGTGGTCTTGTCCCCTACTCCCCCTGTGGAGTGCTTGTCCACCTTGATGCCCTGGATGGCTGACAGGTCCACCACCTGGCCGGAGTCCCGCATGGCCAGGGTCATGGCTGTGGCCTCTTCCCTATTCATTCCCTGGAAAAAAATAGCCATGAGCATGGCGGACATCTGATAGTCCGGAATGGCCCCCTCCACATAGTCCTCTATCATTTTTTTAATTTCATCCTCTGTCAGGGTCTGACCCTGGCGCTTCTTTTGAATCAAATCTACAAATCTTCCTGTGGACATAAAATCCCCCCGTTTCTTATTATTCACAAAAGGCTGAGCACACTTGTCCATGCACTCAGCCTCGCATTTAACTATTTTATTCTATTCTTTTGGTCCAATCTCAATATACTTTCCAGAGTAACCAAAATCTCCATTGTACTGGATATAAATATCGTAGTGGTCCTCTGGCAAATTGCCGATATCAATAGACAAATGATGCTTTGAGCCACCAAAATAAGTTCCATAGACCTGCTCTGTCTCTGTAAAATCCATAATATAATCGTGCTTTTTGCCGTGGAAATACATCTTCTTGAGCTCGTGGTCATACTCTGGCACAAAGAGACAGCGCTCTTTTCTCTCATACTCCCTGCAGAATTTAAAGAGTTCTTTCTTTACACTAAAGCGAATACCCTCAAGGTCCTCTTGTCTTGCCTCCACTGGCTTTTTCAAGTTGCCCAAAAGGTATGGGGCCTTAAAGTCCTGTGGCTGACAAAGCTCCGCAATCTCCGGCTCAAAGCCATAGGCGCGGAAATAACCTGGCTTAACCTGAATTTCACTGACCTTCTTTCCGGTGTCATAGTCAAACTCATAAATACCGCCCACAGAGCCCTGATGCTCACTTACATAGGCACCTGCCATGGCATAAACTCTCTTGCGGTCATGCAGATATAGGGCGTTTCCGCGAATCTTTGTCTTGCGACAAGGGAAGGCCTTTTGCATGGAAACGGTCATATCCTTGCTGTTTATATTAAAGATTGTCACATAACTCTTTACCAAATCATCGTCAAAGGACTCTGCAGGTCGTCTCTTAGACCAGTGGTTATCAAAGAGAATCAGCTGTCTGGTATCTGGATTTCCGTCCAAATTCTCATCCATATAGTAGGAGGCATGCTGCTGGTAGAACCACTTTATATCTCCAATTGGTTTTAGGACCTTGTCCTCTACTGGTGTGCCCTTCCAAAATTCTGGGTCAGACAAAATCCAGTTCAACTTCTTGGTGGTGTAATCGACGCTGACAATGGCATGGAGATTTCGAAGAGAACAAATCATCTCATTTGTCTCTGGATAATAGGCTGAAGAATTAATGTGAGCCCAGTCTGTCATATCCTTGTATGCTCCGCCAAAAAGGTCCTCAAAGTAGAGAGCCCAAATCTCTTCTCCTGTCTGGTAATCAATCTCACCTACCGCATCCTCGCAGTGCTTTGTTCCACGAGTATTGGTGGCGATCAAGAGATTTCCTCCCTCTTTTTCATCCACGCTGTGGTGAACTCCATTGTCTGACAAAAAGGTCTTATGGGACCTTCCCAAAAAGTCCATTTCATGATATACCGAACACTGTGGATTGGTCCAGGTCAGGTTGCAATAACTCTTTTCCATGTAAATATATCTTCCCCTGGAAGTTGGGAAAATTCCATATCCCTTTACCTGTCTTCTCAGGAAGAAACGAATGTCTCCGTGCTGGTCTATTACATTTGTCTTAATCCCCAAACCGCCTGTGATCAAAATGTTTTTGTATCCAGGATTTGGGTCCATTCTTTTTACTTCAATAATATCTCTGAGATCTGGTGGCAATTTCTTGGCCCTAACCTTGAGGGTACGTCCCTCCGTCACTTCACCGTTTTGGTCTAAAAGCTCTACAAGAACCTTGTTTGTATAGTTTTCGTAGAGGCCAAGAACTGGCACTCTGTGCTTTTTGTAGGCTGGCAGATCATAGGTGTAGTCGGCGTCTTCTGTCTTACCCTTCACCGTCACACGGACCTGACACTCCTTCTCTGTCTCAAAGAGAACAAGGGCAGTCAGTGGCGCCTCTCCATAAGGATTGACTACCATAAACATATCCGGGAACTGATATTGTCCCGACTGAAGTTTTTCCTCGTAATACATGTCTCTGCAACGAGATCTGAGGGAAATCACAGCAATACTTTTGATATTAGAATCTAAAACATTGACCTGAGATTGACTCTCAGTGTCTATAAGCTTTGCCGACTCATCTGCCACATTGTAGAATCCGTACTGGGTCAAGCATCCACCCTCTGGAAATTTTTGAGTGGTAATCCTACTTTGTAGGTAGTGGTCAATATTCTCTCTCGTCTTGTTTACATGTTTTTTTACAAATTTCTTCAGTGTACTCGCCATAATCTCTCCAAATCCTTCATAATGTCAAAAGTTACTCTACTGAATGCGCTCTAAAATCTTCCTAAGCACAATCTCCCCGCACTCTTCTACACTATTTGCCACGGTATCAAGTCTGATCTCAGGATTTTCAGGAACCTCATAAGAGGAATCCTTCCCGGTAAAATTCTTGATATCCTTTTTGTATAGTCCCTTAGGGTCTCTCTTGGCACAGGTCTCAAAGTCCGTATCCATATAGACTTCTACAAACTGTCCCCCAGGCACCCTGCTACGGGCAAATCTTCTCATTTGTCTGGATGGGGAAATACAGGATACCAGGGTAACAATTCCCACATCCTGAAAAAGGGCTGAAATCTCAGCAATACGGCGGATGTTCTCGCTGCGGTCTGCATCGGAAAATCCCAGGTCGGAATTAATTCCAATGCGGATATTGTCGCCATCTAGACGGTAGGCAATCTTTCCCAAATCTCTCAGGCGCTTTTCCACCTCAACGGCAACGGTTGATTTACCGGAACCGGAAAGTCCCGTAAACCATACCACCAGGCCTTTTTGCCCTAAAGCCTCTTCCCTCATCTCTCTGGACACATCTCCTTCGTGCCAGACCAGATTTTCATTTTTACTCATTTGTAGCTCTCCTAGAAAATATTTCCATTGTCCTTCAACATGTTCTTGATCTTAAAGATGTTCTTCTCGTAGTCCGCATCTGCAAGCTGCATATCCGGAGCCAGATTGTTAGGATTATCTTCTCCTATCAGGATAAAGGAAATATCCCTATCAACTACCGTCTCTAAAATCTTACAATCCTGTTTGGTCAAATCTGTGGCGGTTGCAATCATAATTGTTCCAGCGTCCAGCATAAGGTTGGCCACCTCGCCCAAACGGCGAATCTGTTCCTTGTGATTTGGGGATAAACTCCTCTTGGTATCAGCTCCGACACCGTAGAGGTAACTTCCCATACCCATGTAGTAAACATATCTTCCGTGATCTAGCAGGTCTCTCTCTAGCATTTTGGCCAGAGTTTTCTTACCTGTACTTCTCGGTCCGGTAATCATGATAAGGATTGGCTTCTGAGCATAGTGCTCCTGCCTCTCCTCCATGGAAATAGCACTGTTCTCCCACTTCATGTTACGGAGAATGGTCTCCTCACGGATTTCCTTATTTTCATCTGCCAGGCTGGCTGTAATAATACCGCCTCCGGCAATTTCGTAGTTGTCCACAATAACAAAGCGGCTTGTTCCCGCAATGTCCTTTACCAGGTCAAAGGCAATTGGCTTGTCGGTGCGAAGTATTACCTCGCCTACCTCATTTCTTCCCACAAATTTCTTGCTGACACGGGAGTCCAGATTGGAGGAGTTGATTACTCGCTTAACCTCCTCTACCTCCATCTTCACCTTCTCAGCTCCGATTTTTAGGAAGTAGACCTTGCCCGGCTCCAAGTTTTCCTTGCCCAGCCAGAATACATTGGCCTGAATACGAGAAGATGTCTGTGGCACCTTCTGTCCGGCGATACACATAAGCTCTCCGCGCTTAATGTAAATCTGCTCCTGCATGGTAAAACCAATGGCCATCTCTGGCTGTCCCAGCTCAATTGGGTCTGCATTAAAGACCTCAATATTTTTTACATGGCTTCTCTTACCGGATGGGTAGAAGACAACCTCGTCTCCCTTCTTAATGGTTCCGGTCTCAATAGTTCCTGCCACAATTCGGCGGTCGTCACCGTTTCTGGTGAACTTGTAAACATCCTGAACCGGCATACGGAAGGCCTGGTCAGCATGTGGCTGCTCGCACTCAAAAGCGTCCAAAACATCCAGAATAGTCATGCCGTCATACCAAGGCATCTTGTCGCTGGCGCTTACAATATTGTCTCCCTCAAAAGCGGATACAGGCAGGACAAACTTTGGAGTGATGTCGATTTGCTTCAAAAATTCCAGGTACTCGGCCTTTACCTTTTCAAAAACTTCCTGGCTGTAGTCCACCAAATCCATCTTGTTAATAACAACGGCAATCTGGTGAATACCCAGCATAGAAAGCATGTAGGCGTGGCGTCTGGAGTTCTCCTGTACACCCTCCTTGGCGTCAATCATCAAAAGGGCCGCCTCCGCGCGGGACGCACCTGTAATCATATTTTTCAAGAACTCAATATGTCCCGGCGCATCCAAAATAATATAGTCTCTCTTTTCAGTTTTGAAAAAACATCTAGCTGTATCAATCGTAATACCCTGTGCCTGCTCGTCCTTGAGGGCGTCTAGCAAAAAGGCATACTCAAATGGCTTGGAATTTCTGCGACAGGTCTCCTTGACCTGTTCTAATTTACCCTCTGGCAGGGAATCTGTATCTGCAAGAAGTCTTCCCATCAGAGTACTTTTACCGTGGTCAACATGACCAACGATTACAATATTCATATCTTCTTTTTTCATAAAAGGAACCTCCTACATATATCCGTTACGGCGCAATTCTTCCAGTCCGCCGCCGCCCTCTTTGTCCTGGGCACGGCCGGAACGCTCCGCAATATTGGCGAATTTACCTGTCTTCAGTTCCTCAATTACTTCTCTGACATTTTTGGCTGTAGAATCCACTGGTGTGGTACATGGACCGCATCCCAGAGAGCGGTAGCGCTTACCATTTCCCTGGTCAAAGTAAAGAGGTACCACCGGGATATTCTCCCTCTCAATGTACTCCCAGACATCCAACTCCGTCCAATCCAAAAGTGGGTGAACGCGAACATGGGTGCCCGGCGCCCAATCTGTCTTGTACTGATTCCAAAACTCAGGAGGCTGATCTCCCACATCCCAATCATTGTTCTTATCTCGAGGTGAAAAATAACGCTCCTTGGAACGGCTTCCCTCCTCGTCCGCTCTGGCGCCAACAATAACACCGGTGTAAGGCTCGCTGTTGGCATCCTTTTCATAAATTCCCTTAGCGTGGTTAAAACGATATCTTGGCCAGTTGGCATTCAGGGTATTGGTCAAGGCCTCGGTCTTTAGGTGCATACAGCAATCAAGGTGAGAGCAGTTGCCCTCAGGAAAAGTCTCATGAGCAGCCAAAGCCTTTGTATTTTCCCCATAGATCATATCCAGATTCCACTCTGCTGCCAGGCGGTCTCTGTACTCAATCATCTCTGGAATTTTGTAGTGAGTGTCAATGTGAACCAAAGGAATTGGCACATGACCAAAGAAGGCCTTGCGGGCTAGCCACAGTAAAACCGTTGAATCCTTTCCGATTGACCACAGCATACAGAGGTTACCTAATTCGCTATAGGCCTCACGCAGGATGTGAACACTCTTGTATTCCAGCATGTCTAAATGATCCATTATATGTCCCCCATTCTCAATAATTTTATTATGAAATCCTATATTTACGGCAAAATACACCATAACAGTATTATTCTACAGTTGTCTTATGGCATAACTTTGTCACCGCTCCCCGTCCCCTATATTTATAAGCGACGATATACCGTTAACATCATGGTGGTGAAGCAGGCCGCCCCGCCAATGAAATTGGAGATAGGCTCCGACCAAAACACTCCCATCACCCCCAGTCCCCCCACCTGGGGCAGGAGAAAAATCAGGGGCAGGACGATAAGAACCTTGCGGAAGATGGAAAAAAACACCGCCCGCCGGCTAAAGCCCAGACCCGTAAAGGTGGTCTGACCGGAAAATTGCAGGGCCATCATGAAAAAGCCAAAGAAGTAGATGTGCAGGCAGGACACACCAGTCTCAATGACCTCTGGGTCCGTGCTGAACATGCCAAGGAAAAACCTGGGAAAAAGAAAAATCACCAGCCAGGCAAGAAGGGTATAGGCAATCAGACTGGTCACCATAAAGGTTATGCTCTCCTTGACCCTCTTGATTTTCCCGGCCCCATAGTTGTAGCCCATAACCGGCTGGGCCCCGGCGCTGATTCCCGCCACCGGCATCTGAGCCAACTCCCGGACAGAGTTAATAATGGTCATAACTCCCACATAAATGTCGCCCCCCAGGGTCTGGAGCTTGGCATTGCAGGCCATCTGTACCAGGGCGTTGGTCACATGCATGGTAAAACTGCTGACCCCCAGGCCCAGAATCCTCCCTACCCTCTTGGCCTTCAGGGGCATGGCCTCTCTCTTTAACCGGACCACGGCCCTTGTTCCCGTGAGAAAACACAGGGTCCAGGCCGCCGCCACTCCCTGGGAAATCACAGTAGCCGTAGCCGCTCCCCGGACTCCTAAGCCCAGGCCAAAGATAAAAATCGGGTCAAGAATTATATTGAGTCCCGCCCCGATTACCACCGTGAGCATGCCCATCCGTCCAAAGCCCTGGCCAGAGATAAAGGGGTTCAGGCCCAGACTCAGCATGACAAAAAGGGTGCCCACAAGGTAGATGGACAGGTAGGCATCTGCAAAGGGGAAGGTCTGGTCGCTGGCCCCTAGAAGATAGAGGAGGGGCCGCTTTAAAAGGTAGCCTAGCCCCGTCAACAAAACCCCCAGAAGAATCAGGAGGACAAAGGAATTCCCCAAAATGGCCTCCGCCTCTTTTTGCCTTTGTTCCCCTCGCACTATGGAAAAGAGGGGTGCCCCTCCCATGCCGATTAAATTGGCAAAGGCAATGACTATGGAAACGATGGGAAGGCAGACGCCAAGTCCCGTCAATTCCAAAGCATTGCCCTGGTCTAGTCGGCCGATGTAAATTCGGTCCACAATATTATAAAGCACGTTAATAAGCTGTGCCACAGTCATGGGCACGGCCAGTCGAACTATATTTTTCCTTACGCTTCCCTTACTAAAATCTGTTACTTCCAATGAGCCCTATCCTTCTTTCCTTCTACTTTCACAACCTGGCGAATATAGCGAAAGGTTTCTTCTTCTCCCTGATCTCGTAACATTACTAACAAGGCCTCTAGTTTCTGGGATGTCTCCTGGTGCATCCACCTTCTCTTGCGTCCCTTGTCAAAATACTCAAAGGGCTTGGCCTGGTCGTAGTCCTTGCCGTAGTAGATTTTGCTGGCAGCCACCCGGTCACAAAACATTTCAATCAGGTAGGCCGTAGGCATAGGCACCGGCTCCTTGCGGTTGAGCTTGGGATTGTAATCCACCCAGTACTCAAAGTGGTGCTTATTCCTTCCCTGGTGGTGGAGCCAGGCCCTGGAAAATCCGTAGAGCTCCCTCTCCTTTTCGTTGGGACTCTTGTCGCCCAAATAGCACTTGCAGCCGGGAATAAACTCTGTTGGGGAGTACTTGGACAGGTCATGGAACAGGCCCTGCCAAAAAATCCCTGCCTTGGCGCAGTGAATAATCACCTGGTGTCGGTGTCTTGTAATGGTGGAAAAATGCTTCCATACATGCATCATTTTTGCTGTCCTCTCCTTTTGATTTTGTCACACTCCCAAAACATTACAAACTCCCATGGAAATCACCAGGGAAACTATAATCAGCCACTTGTTCTTGCACTGGAACCGGTAGTGCATAAGCAGGTTGATTCCATAAATAACTCCAATCATAATCAAGACCGTAAAGCCCGGCAGCTTTGGATTGGCATTCATCTCCATGCCGGAAAAAATCAGTGAGGCCATAACCGTCAAAAGCAGGCCAGAAACCACCACTCGAATTACCTTTTTGATTACGATAAAAACATTAAAATCCTCCAGCCAGTCTCCCAGCTGGTAAATCACGTGAAAAACGCCGCAGGACGCCGCCACAGAACAGGCGAATCCCCCTGCCGCAAAGGCCAGAGCCCCGGCAGTTCCCCCCAGAGACTTGCCAAAGTAGTAGCCGATTCCCGTCAGGGTCTTGCAGAGGATGGAACCCGGAAAGACATTGACAATGAGGACCAAATGGTTGTAGAACTCATTGGCACTGACATAGTCTGGTACAAAAAGTCCGTCGGCGATGGTCAGGTAGGCATCTCCTCCTCCAAAGGACATAAGGGAGGAAAAAAGGGCCTTGGCGTCAAACCATCCCATGGCATGGGCACTGATCAAAAAGCCCGGCAGGGACAGGAGTCCAAAGAAAACCAACCACAGCAGGGTCCTTGTGACCAGGGGCCTTGTAGCCGCCTGAATGGACTGTTTCTTTTTCTTTCTCTTTTTCCTCTGGGTGGAATATCTCACAAAGGAAAAAATAATGCTGACCAAAATAGTCAAAAGCAGGACGGCCACCGTGGAAAAACGGGGAAGGGCATTGTCCCTGTAGCCAGCGATTTGCAGGAGGGTCTTACCCCCTGTCACCAAAAAAACTCCCAACATCACAATCCAGAGATAAGGTCGCCAGCGGGAATCCTTGTATTCCTTCATAGTTTTCTGTATATACTGGGTGAGCAGGCACATAATCACCGCGGTAATGCCAATGGAGGCATACTGAACCTGAAGGGTCACCTCCTGGCTGAGGTTTTCCAAAACCCCCAGGAATAAAAGGGTGAAAATAGCGCCCGGCAGGGCCATGGCCACACCCCCCAGAATCATTCCTCTGAGTCCGCAGCTCTGGAGTCCCACTCCACTCGCCAACTCTACCGGAAGGGCTCCCGGAGTCAAAGTGGCAGCGATAATATCTTTATTATATTCTTCTTTGGTCACCAACTTCTTGTTGTTGACCGCCTCTTCTTCTATTACGGGAATCAGGGCGTTACCGCCACCAAAACCAATTACTCCCACCTTTAGCATGGAAAAAACCAAGCTAGACAATTTGCCCAAAGGTGCTCGCCCTCCTCTTCTTCACATTCGACCTATTATAACATATCTAACCTCTTTTTCAAAAAAAACTTTCACAAAAACATAGATTTTACACAGATTTCGTTATATAATTATAGTGTTTTTTACCTTGGGACGGTGGGACCTTTCATCCGTCACAGAAGAAGAAATGGAGATTTTATTATGATTGAGAAACTTAAGTCTTGGGCCTCGACACACTTGTCCCCACTTAAGATTGACTTTATGAGTTTAAACCGTCTCCGCAGCAACCAAACTGCCGAGAGCGTATTTGAGCAAAACCTGAATTTTACGGACCAGGCCAGAAAGGGTCTTTTGGACCTGCGGGCCTACTTAACCGACAGCAGCCTGGGAATCGAAAACCCCAAGGTTCTGGTAAATCCCTTCGGCCGTTCACCACTCTTTGCCCTGGTTATCTTCCAGACAGAGAAGGAGTGCCGCGCCAGCTACCAGGTCAAGGGACACAGGGAGGAAAATCACTTCCGCAAGGATTTGACCGAGCTCTCCCGCCTTCACCTGATTCCCCTCTTTGGGCTCTACGCCGGAGAGGCCAACATGGTGACCCTGGAGCTTTTTGACTCTGAGGGCAAGCCCCTGGCCAGCAAGGAGCTGATTATCACCACCTCCTCCCTGCCCTATGACCTCTACCACGAGGACCAGGCCAACTACCTGATTTACAAGGACTCCGCCGGGGACGTCCGTTTTTACCTGGACATCAATACCCTGACAGACCAGGCCTGTCTCATGGATGACCGTCACCTGGCCCTGGTGGAAAAAAACTTTTCCACTCCAAACTACCAGTCCCCAGCTCCAAGTCATTTCCACGAGCTGGACTTCTACGGATTTGTCTACCGAACTTATTATGTGGGCTCCGGCATCGACGGCCTGTCCTATCAGGCGGACACGGACCGCTTTTATATTACAAGTCACGAGCACTCTCTCCGGGGAGAGGATGCCATTTTGGAGATGATTCCACAGACCGGCGAGGTGCCAAAGATGCACTCTCACCTGCCAGAGGGACAGGCTCCAAGCCCTTTTGCCAGCTTCGAGGACTTTGGCCAAAGCCTGCCTGACCCAAGTTGTCAGGACCTTTTGTCCCGCTTTGAAATTCCAGCGGAAACCTATCCTGTGGTAGGTTGGCTCTGCGCTCCAAGGCTTCACAAGGGAGCTTCCATCCAGACCACAGACTGCATCAGCAAGGAGGACCTCTTTAGCGACTACGGAGTCCGCATCGTTCTCCAGGGGGACACCCTGAATATCACCATGCACGACCAGATTGTCCAGGAGATTTTGTTCTGCAAATACGACATGATTTTCCAGATGGATTTTTCCGCCTACATCGACAAGGACCAGCCAACCACCTCTGAGTGTATCACCGTGGCCATTCCTTTTGCCGAGATGCACAGCGGTACCTACAATATGATTCTTCGCTTCGTCAACAACGACCAGGCAGTTATTGCCGACGGTCTCATGTTGTCCCGCCGCAGAAGCTGATAAAAAAGAAACAGGAAGAGGCCAACCAGAGAGAGACTTAGGTGCGCATGCACCTCGTCTCGAGTCGGTTGGACTCTTCCTTTTTTAGACTTTCTTAGTGCGACAGCCCCCGATTCATTATTCCACCATGTCCCAGGTCAGCTGCACATCTGCTTCCAAATCCATCGTGGCTTTTTTGCCCAACAAAGACTCGTAATCCTCCGCCTTAATCTGGCCCGTTCCCGGCCTCTTGACCCAAAGGTTTTCCCGGCTAAAGGCCTGTCCCTTGGCGATTGGGGCAATGGTCACCGCCGTGGCAAAGGCAAAGTCTATGGTCACCTGCTCTGCCGCCAAGGCCTCCTTGGTTCCCCCCAGCATCTGTGGGATTTCTCTGGCCGCCTCTAGCATGTCCTCCAGGGCCGCCTGGTCCATAGAACAAATCACATCCGGTCCCTGTCTGTCCATGTGGTCTGTGTAGTGTCGCTCCACAATGCTGGCTCCCAAGGCCATGGCCGCCTTGCAGGCATTGTTGTTGAGCGTGTGGTCAGAAAGCCCTACCGGCACCTGAGGAAACTCCCTCATCAGGGCCTCCATAGCCCCCAGTCTTACCTGGTCAGGCTTGGTAGGATAGAGGTTGGTGGTGTGGAGAAGAGCGTAGTCCACTCCCCTTTTTTCCAAAACCTCCACTGCCTTGCTGACACTGTTCAAATCGTTCATTCCCGTGGAGACTATCATGGGTTTTCCAAAGGATGCCACATGGTCTAGGAGGGGATAATTGTTCATCTCTCCAGAACCGATTTTGTAGGCCTCCACCCCGAATTCCTCCAGCCGGTCTGCTGCCGCCCGGGAAAAAGGTGTGCTGAGAAAAACCATGCCAAGCTCCTCTGTGTAGCGCTTCATCTCCAGCTCT
Source organism: Eubacterium sp. (assembly GCA_024697885.1). Classification (GTDB taxonomy): domain Bacteria; phylum Bacillota; class Clostridia; order Lachnospirales; family Lachnospiraceae; genus Eubacterium_F. Next base: position 16,947 of record JAILSA010000184.1, read on the forward strand.
TCCTCCCGGTTCAGGGCGCACTGGTCCATGATTTCATAAATGGAAATATCTGCGTTTCCCGGCACCACCTTCTTGGCTGCTGCCGCCATCTCATCCTCCACAATGTGGGTCTGATGCTTGACAATCCGAGCCCCTGCCTTATGGGCCGACAAAACCATTTCCTTGGCCACCTCCAGGCTGCCACCGTGGTTAATTCCAATCTCCGGAATCACCAGAGGTCTCTCCCCCTGGCCCACCAAAATATTTCCTATCTTAAAATTTTTCATAGTTCTTCCACCACCTCATAAATGTACTTGTTACCCTCTTTGGCCACCCGGTCCACAACCCCCAAATCGTAGAGAACCTTCAGCGCCGTCTGGGCCCGATTGACTGTGAGCCCCGCCGCCTTGGCGTATTGCTTGGAGTCAAAGCGCTCCAACTCCACCGGCACTAACATGCGATAGTCCGCCGGGCAGGTCAGGAGCAAATCCTCCTTGACCTCAATGGGAATGCGGTCGTAGCGGTGGGACCCCTTTTTCCGATCCCTGCTCCAGCCGTCCAAAAGCCGGTACTCCTCCATGTCCAAGAGCAAAATCCGAATGGACAGATTTGGGTCCGTCAAAAATGGCTTGATCCGGTAGAGTTCCCGAAAAACAGCCTGGGGCGTTCCCTTCTTAGGCGACTTGCGCCGGTCCGTCTCCTCCCCGGTCTCCGGGTCAATCCAAATCAACCACTTGGTGGCGGGCACCGGATAGACTATAGTCACCTGATAGAGGGGCAAAAAAGCCCGCAGTTTGTTTCGCATAGTATTAAAATTGGCCGTCTGCACCTCGAAAATTTTGCCCTCCCGATAGATGTCTGCCACATAGCCCTCTAGTGGAACTTCGTGGTAGTCCTCATCTGGTTCTACATAAATTTTAACCACGGCATGGACCGTCTTTTCACCGAGGGTACCAATGCCGTGGTTTTCATGCTGTCTGGATAAAATTTCCTTGGCGATCTGATTAATGCTCGCCGCCCTGTCCATAGTATGCGTTTGCACCATGTTTTCTGAAGTAGTGCTTATCCATCAAATACTGTGGAGCGCGACCCACGCGTGGGTTCAAGGTCAATGTGTGGTGAGCCATCTCAGCTACCTTATCAAGTACTACTGCGTTGTATACAGCGTTTGCTGGATCTTTTCCCCATGCAAATGGTCCATGGTTCTTAACTACGATTCCAGGTACTGCCATAGGATCTCCCTCACCGATTGTCTCGATGATAACGCTTCCTGTATTTTTCTCGTATGCCTCTTCAATCTCCTCTGCAGTCAGGTCTCTTGTGCAAGGGATATCTCCGTAGAAGTAATCTGCATGAGTTGTTCCCAGTGCTGGAATGGACATTCC
>JAILSA010000191.1 GCA_024697885.1 Eubacterium sp.
CAGCTGTTATAGCTGGAATTTCCTGTCAAAATACTGTAGTAGCCGTTTCCGTCGTCTACCAATTTAAACTGCTGAGCCTCACATCCGTTGTACTCGTACATCTGGATGTTGGTGCCGTCATCGCTGCTTCCGTTGGTTACATCCAGGTAGAGGTCATTGCCCACATTCTTGATGTAGTAGAGACCATCCAGGTTGGCTGTGGAAGAGCCAGTGGAAGACGAAGTAGATGATGAGGAGCTTGAAGTACTTGAGGAAGTTTTTGATCCCCAGATACACTGGTCATTTGTTCCAATCAGGGAGAAGGTCATGGTCTGTGTTCCCGCTGCAGAGGACTCGTCGTACTGCTTGAAGAAAACTCCCTTGTAGGTCACACCGCCGATTACCATCTTGCAATAGTAGGTGCCGGAGGTGTAAGACCAGGTTCCTGTCACATCACCTGTAATAGATCCGTCGGAATTCAAAACTACAGTGTTGGTATCTAACATGCCATGGTACTTAGTAGTGGCATCATTTCCGTGATTTACAAATTCATAGGTTCCCACCATATCAGAAGTGGAGTAGCCGGAGGAAGAAATCTCACTTCCCTTGTACTCATATACGGCTGTTACTGGCCACTTGTCTTCATTCAAAAACTGCTGGTGGACGCGAACCTGGTGCTCCTCTGTTCCCTTGTTAAATCTGGTATGGTAAATCAGATAGCGGGATCCGTCAGAGTCCACAAGGGCGGAGTTGTGTCCTCCGGACTTGTAACCTGCAGAGGAGGACTCCCCATTGCCTGACAGGGAGGAGAAATAATAGTTTCCAAATAGCTTAACGCCCTTGGTAGTCTGGTCCGCACTGGAGCTGGTACAGATGGCTGTATTGCCTGCCGCATCTGTGTAAGGTCCTGTAATGTTGGATGAGCGGAACATACGCAGGTGGTATCCGCTAAAGCTATCTGTGGCGTCGAGACCACAGTAGGAAACATAGAGATAATAGTAACCGGAGGTAGAATCATAGGTAATGTAGGATCCCTCTCCGCATTTTCCATAACCACCGCTGATCTTTTTGCCCATGTAGGCGTCGGAAGAATTGGTGGAGGTGGAATAGGTATAGCTGTAATCTCTCAGTCCTGTGGACGCATCCAGTTTCAGCATGTAGATGCCGCCAAACCAGGAGCCATAGGACATCCAGAGGTTTCCGCTCTTGTCATAAAGTACGCATGGATCGATGGCGTTGGTTCCATAGGAAGAATTCCAGGATCCGTTGGAAAGATATCTGCTGGCAACAGAATTGCTTCCCGTTACCTTCTTGTAATCTGTCTTTGCCGCCTGTGTGGAGTTGGTAAATCCAGAATATACTACGGTTCCCTGATAGGTGTAAGGGCCGTCAATACTATCTGCTGTGGCAAGGGCGATGGATGAATAATAATTGTCGCCATTGACACTCATGTACATGCACCATTTTTTCATGGTAGAGTTATAAATCACATCAGGGGCCCACAGGTTGTCCTTCAGGACATAGGAGCTGCTTCCCTGGGCTGACCACTCTACGCAATCAGCAAAAATCGTAGCGTAATTGGACTGCATATCCGTGGATACGGAAGACCAATTGGCCAAATCTGAAGTTGATGAAGTGGCCAGGTGGGTACCATAAATATAGTACTTGCTACCATTTTTCACCACTGACGGATCGTGTACACAGGTTCTTGTCACACCTGTACTGGCCGCCTCCACTTTTGCTACATTCCCCACAGTAAAACCTGGTGCCTGGAACAGCATTCCAAGCGATAGAGCTGCAACCACAACTCTCTTCCAAACCTTTCTCATTTTTACCTCCATTCATAAACTAAAAAATCACGCGCAACCCCCAATCCCATCTACGTAATCACTTTAGACAAAGAATATAACAATTTTTTCTTCTTTACAATGACTTTCCGAAAATTCATTGTAAGTTTGTACAAAATATATCTATTAGAATATTGATTGTTGTGCACTATGCATAATAAATTATGTCAAGCCCGTGTCACTTGTTAAGGAATTGTGGCAAAGAAAAAGCCGCCAAAAAATCGACACACCCCCCTGTTTTCGGGCTTTTTTGATTAGTTATCACTAACTTCAGGGCAAAAAAAATCCCTAGCCCTGTAAAAAATATCAAGTCTAGGAAATTTTTATATTTTACATATTCAACAATTTATAGCTTCTCTCTATCATTTCCGGATTCGGAAGGGAATTTTTTATTGTGATTGTTCTCTCCCTTTCCTCCTGGTGTAAAAGGTCTTTTTCCTCTAACCTTCTCTTTAATTCCTTGGAGGTTCCGTAGCTTCCATCAATCAGTCTAATGTCCGGTCCCAAAAATTCCTGTAGGTGGGGTTTGAGAAATGGGTAGTGGGTGCAGCCAAGTACCACCGTCTCCGTATCTTTGGAGAGATAAGGGCTTAAATGCTCCTTAAAATAGGCGTCCAAAAACTCTCCGTCCAAGTCTCCTTTTTCCACAAATTCCATGAGGCCAGCGCAGGGAACTGGCAGGATTCTGGCATCCTGGCGGTAGATGGCCAAAAGTTTTTGAAACTTGTCCTGCTGAATGGTCATAGGAGTGGCCATGACCAAAATCTCTCCTCCGTGGCTCGACTCCACCGCCGGCTTAATGGCGGGCTCTATCCCCACCAAAGGCAGGTCGGGATACATCTGGCGCAGGTAGCGGACCGCCGCGCTGGTTGCCGTGTTACAGGCAATGGCAAGTCCCTTTATCCCCTCTTCCAAAAGCTGGTCCACCACACGGAAGGTCAAATCCCGAATGAGGTCCGGGTCCTTGGTGCCATATGGGGCATTGGCAGAGTCTCCATAATATATAAAGTCTTCGTTTGGCATAAGCTTAAGGGCCTCCCGCATAACGCTTAGGCCGCCCAAGCCGGAATCCATAAAACCAATAGGCAAGTCCTTTTGATTCGACATGACATTTTCCTCCATCCATCAATCCTTTTTATTATATGGTCTCAGGAATTTTTTTGCAATAGAAAACACCTCTCGCAGCGGCAATTCCTCCACTACGAAAGGTGTAGGTATTTCTGATTACGCCATGTAATCGATTTTGGCAGGAACCACAAAGATGGGAAGGATAGGCTCTGGCTGTTTGGTTTCCTTTTCTTCTTGTAGCTTGTCTTCTTCTTTTTTGAGTACTTGTTCAAAATTCTGATCACCCTTATTCTTCTCGTTGCTGTAAGTGGCTTTCGTCACTCGGTTTACAGGTACCACAGTTCTGTTTAGATAAGAATTCATTATAACCTCTGCCTTGATCCCCTCCTTGAGCTCATTTCAACAGTTGCCATAAATATTCTTTTTTTTAGGATCTTCCTTGATCCTTTTTCTTATTAAATATATCGGCAAAATCCTCCCTCCCCCTTAGGCTCTTTCCTTGACAAAAATAGCCTATTTCCTTATAATTAGGAAGGTTTCTTGTATATTGTATGAGGAAATTACTACATATTAAAATAAAGGAGAAAAAAAATGGAATTATACGACGAATTAGTAGCCCGCGGCCTCATTGCCCAGGTTACCAACGAAGACGAAATTAAAAAGCTGATTAATGCAGGTAAAGCTGTTTTCTATATCGGATTTGATCCAACTGCCGACAGTCTCCACGTCGGCCACTTCATGGCCCTCTGCCTTATGAAACGTTTGCAGATGGCTGGCAACAAGCCAATCGCCCTGATCGGTGGCGGTACAGCCATGATCGGTGACCCATCCGGAAGAACTGACATGCGTCAGATGATGACCAAGGAGACCATCGACCACAACTGCGAGTGCTTCAAAAAACAGATGAGCCGCTTCATCGATTTTTCCGAGGGCAAGGCCCTTATGGTAAACAATGCAGACTGGCTCCTGGGCCTTAACTATGTTGAGGTTCTCCGTGAGGTAGGCGCACACTTCAGCGTAAACCGCATGCTCTCCGCTGAGTGCTACAAGCAGCGCATGGAAAAAGGTCTGAGCTTCCTTGAGTTTAACTACATGATTATGCAGAGCTACGATTTCATGGCTCTTTACGAAAAATACGGCTGTAACTTAGAGTTCGGCGGTGACGACCAGTGGTCCAACATGCTTGGCGGTACAGAGCTGATTCGACGCAAGCTGGGCAAGGACGCTCACGCCATGACCATCAACCTTCTCCTCAACTCTGAGGGCAAGAAGATGGGCAAGACTCAGAAGGGTGCTGTCTGGTTAGATCCTGAGAAAACCACCCCATTCGAGTTCTACCAGTACTGGAGAAATGTGGCAGATGACGATGTAATCAAGTGCATTAAGATGCTGACCTTCCTTCCTCTTGAGGAAATCCAGTCTATGGAATCCTGGGAGGGCGCTGAGCTCAACAAGGCCAAGGAGATCCTGGCTTACGAGTTGACCAACCTGGTTCACGGTGAGGAAGAGGCCAAGAAGGCACAGGAAGCTGCCCGAGCTATGTTCACTAGCGGCGACGCTGCCAACATGCCTGGCTACACCTTGACTGCCGAGGATTTGGCGGATGGAGAGATCGACATCCTCAACCTCCTCTTCGTATCCGGTCTGGTACCTTCAAAGTCCGAGGCCAGACGTGCAGTCACCCAGGGCGGTGTTTCCGTCAACGGAGAAAAGGTAAATGACATCCACACCACCTACACTGAGGCAGATTTTGCCGAGGGAATGGTATTGAAAAAAGGAAAGAAAAATTTCCGGAAGATAACAAAGTGACAAAAAAACCTACCGACTCGAGACACAAGACATTCGTCTTGGAGTCTCTCGCTGGTAGGTTTTTTTTTGCTCTAAACTTTCCCGTAAGTTTTGCGTCTGTTTGAGTTGGGGAGCAGGGGGGGTTCTGCTTAAAGCCTGCCCGTGAGGTTTGCGTCTGTTTGGGTTTGGTGTATGGTCAAGACTCGCTCGCGAGTCTCAAGACTTGCTCGCGAGTCTTTCG
>JAILSA010000219.1 GCA_024697885.1 Eubacterium sp.
GGTGAATTTGGCAGACAGTATCCAGTCGGAGAAAAATAACTCCACCAGATTCATTGTCATTGGACCAAAGAAGCTCTATACCCCTGCCAGCAACAAGCTGGCCCTCTGTATTGAGTTGCCACATAAGTCGGGAAGTCTTTACCGGATTTTGTCCCACTTTTTGTACAATGATTTGAATATGACTCAGATCGAATCCCGTCCAATTCCGGGAAGAAACTGGGAGTACCGCTTCTTCGTGGACGTGGAGGGAAACCTGGATTCACCCGCTGTGCAAAATGCCCTGAGGGGAATCAAGGAGGAGTGCGCAAGCCTGCGTATTCTCGGGAATTTTAAGGCCTAAGGGCCCTTCACAGATTGTACATACTTACTTCACAAAGCCATCATACATGCTACAAAAAGCCCACACATTTTTTCAATATGATATACACATACAAAACGAAAGGATGTGTTACATATGAAGAAAAAAATTGTGAAGCTAGTGGCAAGTGCCATGGCCTTTGGCCTTGTGGCGGGAACAGCATTTCAGGGAGTAAATTACGCATCAGGACATTTTTTGCAGGCGGGACAGCTTTCGTCTGAGACAGATACAGAGTCAGAGGAGGGTGCTCAGTTGGCAACCACCAGCCTCCTATCCTCAGATTCCACAGGAGAGGCCGGGGATGTTTCCCAGGTGGCAGACCAGGTTATGCCATCCATTGTAGCCATTGATGTGACGGCCCAGACCACAGCCTATTCCATGTTTGGCCAGGCTCAGACCCAGGAGACAGAGGGCAGTGGATCCGGCATTATCATAGCTCAGAAAAACAATGTTATGTATATTGCCACCAACAACCATGTGGTGGAGGGAGCCAGCAAGGTAACCATTACCTTTAACGACGAGTCCACAGCAGAGGCCACAGTTAAGGGGACAGATTCCACTATGGATTTAGCAGCCCTGGCGGTGGATATGACCAAACTCTCAGCAGACACCTTAAATAATGTAAAGGTTGCCACCATAGGTGACAGCAAGGAGACCAAGGTGGGAGAGCAGGCCATTGCCATTGGAAATGCTCTGGGATTTGGAACTAGCGTAACCGTTGGTTATATCAGCGCCAAGGACAGAGAGATTGATGCGGAGGACAGCGGAAGCGTCAAACTCCTTCAGACAGATGCGGCGATCAACCCAGGTAACAGTGGCGGCGCCCTGGTTAATGCAAGCGGTCAGGTAATTGGAATCAACTCATCTAAGTTTGCTTCCGAGGAGATAGAGGGAATGGGATTTGCCATTCCAATGGCCACAGCAGAGCCGATTTTAGAGGAACTTATGAATCAGGAGACCATTGCCGAAGAGGACCAGGCCTACCTTGGAATTATGGGCAAGGACATCTCCGGTGAATATGTAGAAGCATATAATCTTCCAGAGGGAATTTATGTATCCCAGGTATCTAGCGGGTCCCCAGCGGAAGAGGCGGGCATTCAGTCCGGCTATATAATTACCAAAATAAATAATAAGTCAGTGACCACCTTGGCAGAACTACAGGAAAAGCTTTCCAAGTGCAGGGCTGGCGATAAGGGAACCGTAACAGTTTTGATTAGCGACAATGGTTCCTATGAAGAAAAAACACTCCAGGTAACCTTTGGCAAAAAGTCTGCATCCTCCCGTTAGGATGAATTCCGGCCGGGGTCGGGAGCAATCAGAACGGAGAATGAAAGATGTTTGAACAGGACAAATTTGACCAGGTTGATGTGAAGGGAGAACCTCCTTTACAGGAACCGGAGAGACAGTATTACTTCATGAAAAAATGTAAGGAATTGGCAGAGAAGGAGGCAGCCCGCCTGGGCCGCCCTCTTTGCATGTCTATACAGACTCTAGGCTGCCAGATGAATGCCAAGGACTCGGAAAAAATGTCTGCGGTTTTGTCCTATATAGGTTATGAGCCCACGGAGGAGCCGGTGGCAGATTTGGTACTTTTTAACACCTGCACCGTCCGGGAAAATGCCAATCTAAAAATTTACGGCCGATTAGGTTACCTAAAGAATCACAAGAAAAAGAATCCCCATATGAAGGTTGTCCTCTGCGGTTGTATGATGCAGGAAAAGGATGAGGTGGAAAGGGTAAAAAAATCCTACCGCTTTGTGGACATTGTCTTTGGAACCCACAACATTTACAAGCTGGCAGAACTCTTGTACCGACAGCTGACAGAAGGTGGTCAGGTGGTAGATGTATGGAGAGAAGCCAAGGAAATTGTGGAAGATTTGCCGGGAGACCGCAAGTATCCATTTAAGACCGGAGTCAATATTATGTTTGGCTGCAATAATTTTTGCAGCTACTGTATTGTTCCCTATGTTCGAGGCAGGGAGAGAAGTAGAAAGCCAGAGGATATTATTAAGGAAATAGAGGGCCTGGTGGCAGACGGCGTGATAGAAATTATGCTTTTGGGACAAAATGTAAATTCCTACGGCAAGGGTCTTGAGGAGGAAATCACCTTCGCCGACCTCTTGCGCAGGGTCAATGACATTCCGGGACTTGAGAGAATTCGATTTATGACCTCCCATCCAAAGGATTTGTCTGACGATTTAATCTTGGCCATGAGCCAGTGCCACAAGGTTTGTTCTCACCTCCACCTGCCTTTGCAGGCCGGGTCTACCAAAACCCTACGCCGCATGAACCGCAGTTACACCAGGGAGGATTACATGACCCTGGTAAAGAAGATTCGTGAAAAAATGCCGAATATCTCCTTGACTACGGATATTATTGTGGGCTTTCCAGGAGAGACCGAGGAAGACTTTTTAGAGACCATGGAAGTGGTTGACCAGGTGGGCTATGATTCTGCCTATACCTTTATATACTCCAAGAGAACGGGAACACCGGCGGCCTCTATGCCAGACCAGGTGCCAGAGGATGTGGTAAAGGACAGATTTCAGCGCCTCTTAAAACTGGTGCAAAGAAGGTCAGCGGAGAGGACAGACCGACTCCTGGGCCAGGTAGAACTTGCCATGATTGAAGAAGTCAACAGCCAGGACGACTCCTTGGTAACTGGTCGCTTGTCCAATAATGCAGTGGTTCACCTGCCGGGAGGAAGATCTTTGATTGGAAGGATTCTTCCGGTTCGGCTGGTGGAGAGCAAGGGATTTTACTATATGGGAGAACTATTGTAAAAAAATCCTACCGACTCGAGACACAAGGCATTCGCCTTGAAGTCTCTCGCTGGTAGGATTTTTTTATTGCTGTACAAGAGGAGCTTTATTGAGATAATTGCTCCGCGAGGACATAAAATAAGAGGCTGGCACTAATGTTTTTGTTGGTGTGACAGCCTCTTTAACTTTCTTTGTTTTTGAGTTTATGCCTTCTCTGGTTCTGGATATTCTACACCGAAGGTATCTACTGTAACGGTTTTCATTACCACTGGCTCAAGTGGAGCATCTGACCAGTCAGTTGCCACGCCGGCGATTTTGTCTACAATCTCCAAGCCTTCCACAATTTTTCCAAAGGCTGCATACTGACCATCCAGGTGAGGTGCATCCTTGTGCATAATGAAAAACTGTGATCCAGCGGAATCTGGGTGCTGGGAGCGGGCCATGGAAATCACGCCCTTGGTGTGGGCCAAGTCGTTGTCAAAGCCGTTGCTTTTGAACTCACCTGGAATGCTGTAGTCCGGGCCGCCTGTGCCGTTTCCTACAGGGTCACCGCCCTGGATCATAAAGCCAGAGATAATGCGGTGGAAGCCCAAGCCGTCATAAAAATTTTTCTGTACAAGTGAAATAAAGTTGTTTACTGTATTTGGGGCGATTTCAGGATATAATTCCAATTTCATAATGTCCCCGTTTGTCATTGTAATCGTTACAAGTGGATTCTGATTTGCCATCTTAAAATTCCTTTCATCTTTTAATATTGAGACCAAAAGTCCCTGATGCTAATTGTAAAAGATTTAGGGAAAATATGCAAGTTTTTGGGCCTATCTTTACAAAAAAAGAAAAATTACTTATAATAAATCTATCATTAGTTTGAGAGGAGTTTTCACGATGAAATGTCCATTTTGTGGAGAGGAAAATACCAAGGTAATTGACTCAAGACCAGCGGATGATAATTGTTCCATCCGAAGAAGAAGAAAGTGTGAAAAATGCGGAAAGCGTTTTACTACTTACGAGAAGCTAGAGACCATTCCTTTGGTTGTAGTAAAGAAGGACGATGTCAGGGAGCCATATGACCGGTCCAAAATCGAGGCGGGAGTTTTTCACTCCTGTATTAAGAGACCAGTTTCTGTGGACCAGATCAACCAGTTGGTAGACAGTGTTGAGACCAATGTTTTTAACATGTCAGAGAAGGAGATTCCAAGTTCCAAAATCGGAGAGCTGGTAATGGACCGCCTGCAGGAACTTGACCAGGTGGCCTATGTTCGCTTTGCTTCTGTCTACAGAGAGTTTAAGGATGTCAATACTTTTATGGAAGAAATTCAGAAGCTTTTGAAGGACAAGGGAAAATAAGGATTGAAATCCCCCTAGAATTATGATATTCTTTAGCAAAGATTGATTTCCAAATTAAATATGTACAGTTATTTGTATGGAGCAGATATTTTTGGCATAGAGGCAAGAATCATCCGTATCGAGGCAGACGTCAACGAGGGACTGCCTGTTTTTGATATGGTTGGATTTCTTGCCTCTGCTGTTAAGGAGGCCAGGGAGAGGGTGAGAATCAGCCTGCGAAATGCCGGGGTTCGTTTGCCGGCCAAGCGCATTACCATTAACCTGTCCCCTGCCAACCTGCGCAAGGAGGGCTCCAGCTTTGACCTGCCCATTGCCCTGTCGCTTATGATGGCCATGGGACTTTTGCCTGCGGAGAAAATGCAGGACACCCTGGTGGTGGGAGAGTTGGGCCTTGATGGCTGTATTCACGGTGTGCCAGGAGTATTGGCTATGATTTTAGAAGGACGAAAAAAGGGTATGACCAAGTTTATGGTTCCCAGGGACAATGCCCCAGAGGGGGCCTTAGTTCCCGATGTGGAAGTATATGGGGTCAATACTCTTGAGGAGGTCCTTCTTTTTTTTCGTGGTCAGACAAGAATTGAGCCGGAAAAATATGACCCTAAGGTCTGGGAGCCGGGAGAGCCAGACAAGGATTTTTCCGATGTGGCAGGCCAGGCCTATGTAAAAAAGGCGGCAGAAATCGCCGTGGCAGGTCGCCATAATCTCCTTATGATTGGTCCCCCGGGAAGTGGCAAGACCATGATTGCCAGCCGGATTGCTGGAATTATGCCAAGGCTTGACTGGGAAGACCAGTTAGAGATTACCAGGCTCTACAGCATCTGTGGTCTCTTGTCCCCAGACAAGCCTGTGGTGAGAGACAGGCCCTTTCGGGCACCCCACCACACCCTGACCCCGGTGGCCCTTACAGGGGGCGGGAGAAAACCGGTGCCGGGCGAACTGTCCCTGGCCTCCAAGGGAATCCTGTTTTTAGACGAATTGGCAGAATTTTCCAGGGAGAGTTTGGAGGTTTTGCGGCAGCCCTTAGAGGAGAAAAAGGTCCACATATCCAGGGTGGGCCACAGTCAGGACTACCCCTGTGATTGCCTTTTAATCGCCGCCATGAATCCCTGCCCCTGCGGTTACTTGAGGATACCCGGCAGGTGCCGGTGCACCACGGGAGATATTCGCAGGTATTTAAATAAAATCAGCGAGCCCCTCCTAGACCGTCTCGACCTCTGTGTGGAGACGGAGTTGCCAAAGCTAAAGCTGTCAGGGAATCAGGGAGAGTCCTCTAAGACCATTCGAGAGAGGGTGACCCAGGCGGTGGAGAGGCAGAAAAAACGGTATAAGGAGGAAAAATTTTCCTTTAACGGAGAGGTGCCGGATCAGAGGCTTATGGAATTTTGTGAGTTGGGCCCTGAGGAGGAGAGCCTAGTGGAGAGCCTCTATGAGGAAAACCAAATTAGCATGAGGCAGATTTATCGCATGATTCGGGTCAGTCGCACCATTGCAGATCTTAAGGACAGGGAGGACATAGACCAGGAGGATTTGATGGAGGCCTTTTATTTTCGAAGTATTAGCAAGCAGTATTGGGGAGAATTATAGGAGGGAGAAGAATGGATTTTTACTATTATTGGCTGGGCCGGATTAAGGGCCTTGGCTACAAGAGAATGGATAAGCTTATGGCCCAGGGAATTAAAATCAAGGACCTTTTTGACAGGCCGGAGGACTTTGAGAGGGAGCTGGAATTTTTGCCACAAAAGGTGAGAGGGGAACTTTTTGACCAGGGACTAAAGGAGGAGACCCAGAAGTACTGGGAATATATGCAGGCAAAAAAGATTTCCTACCACAGTTTTTTGGAAGAGGATTATCCGGAGGAATTTAAGACTCTCTATCAGCCACCTAAGGGAGTTTTTGTCCGGGGAAAATTGCCGGGAAAGGGGGATTTGACCCTGGGCATAGTGGGGGCCAGGGACTGCAGCCCCTACGGCCGGGATATGGCCAGGTGGTTTGCCTTTCGCCTGGCCAAGGCCGGCTTTTGGATTGTGTCGGGCATGGCCATGGGAGTGGATGGCTGGAGCCACTGGGGAGCCTTAGACGCCGGGGGAAAAACCCTGGCTGTCCTGGGGGCAGGAATCAATGTCTGCTATCCAGACAACCACCGCAGGCTCTACCGTGAGATTTGCAGGCAGGGGACACTGGTGTCCGAACAGGACCTGTTTGTCCGGGCCAGACCGGAATTTTTTCCCTTGAGGAACCGTTTGATTGCCGCTTTTTCCAAGGGGATACTCTTAGTGGAGGCCAGGCAGCACAGCGGGTCTCTCATTACTGCTAACCAGGCTCTAGACCAGGGGAAGGACGTCTTTGTCATCCCTGGCCGGGTGGGAGACCCCCTGAGCGAGGGCTGCAACCAGTTGATTTGCGCCGGGGCCATTCCCGTGATTCACCCGGACGATATTCTTCATTATTATGGTCTAAAGAGCCAGGAGGAAGAGCTGAGTCTTGAGGGAAAGGAAAGGGAAATCTGGGACAAATTAGGGTCTTATCCCCTCAGCGCCAGAAGTCTGTCAGAGGAGACGGGAATGAAACTTACAGACCTTTTGAGAATTCTTCTCAAGTGGAAAAGTGGGGGCCTGATTCGGGAGCTGGGCCAGGGCTATTTTGTGAAAGACTGAAAAAAAGGATAAAATTTATTTTAATATTTTTCTTGAAACTACCAAAAAAATGTTGTAAGGTAGGATATGTTATTATCTCAATTAGTAATAAGTCAATGAGATAAACACTTCGCCGGGGCACAAATTGCCTGACGGAACGAAAGAAAAATAAGGGAGCGGTTATATGGCAAAGAAACTTATTATTGTAGAGTCGCCTGCAAAATCTAAAACAATTCAAAAATTCCTTGGAAAGAACTATGAGGTTGTTGCCTCTAATGGACATGTAAGGGACATGCCTAAGAGTCAGATGGGAATCGATTTTGAAAATGATTTTGAACCAAAATATATAACGATTAGGGGTAAGGGAGAATTATTGGCAAAGCTTCGCAAGCAAGTGAAAAAGGCAGATCATGTATATCTGGCAACGGACCCCGACCGCGAGGGAGAGGCTATTTCCTGGCATTTGTGTTTTGCCCTCAACCTAGATCCCAAAAAGACCAGTAGAATTACCTTTAACGAAATCACCAAGACTGCCGTAAAGCAGTCCTTGAAGCAGTCTAGAAATATTGATATGGACTTAGTGGATGCCCAGCAGGCCCGCCGTGTCCTGGACCGCATGGTGGGTTATTCCATCAGCCCCCTCCTGTGGGAAAAGGTTAAGAGAGGTCTAAGTGCCGGACGAGTTCAGTCTGTGGCCCTGCGCATTATTGCGGACCGGGAGGCGGAGATTGACGCCTTTATTCCGCAGGAGTACTGGAGTCTAGAGGCATCTTTTTTGG
>JAILSA010000226.1 GCA_024697885.1 Eubacterium sp.
ACTTAAACTTCAAGACAGCCGCCAGCACAGAAACTGTCACATCCAAGACCAGCAACGACACCAAGCCTTACCTAAAGCTCAATGTCAAGAGTCTCAAGATGAAAAAGGGAACCAGCTGCAAGGGCATTAAGGCCACGGCTATGGTTAGAAACGACAAGATTAAATCCTATTCTTCCAACAAGAAAAAAGTTGTGAAGGTAACCAAGAAAGGCAAGCTCATTGCTAAGAAGTTGGGCAAGGCTACCATTACAGTAAAGACCAAAAAGGGTGCTAAGGCCAAGATTAAAATCAAGGTAATCAAGGGCCAGGTCAAGACCAAGAAAATTAAATTGACCAAGAAAAAAGCCACCCTCAAGAAGGGTAAAAAGGTAAAAATTACCTACACCCTAAATCCTATTTCTGCTACCCAGAAGGTGACCTTTACTTCTAAGAAACCAAAGATTGCCACCGTGACCAAGAAGGGTGTGGTTAAGGCAAGGAAAAAGGGAAAGGCCGTAATTCTGGTAAAGAGCGGTAAGAAGAAAGCGAAATTTACTGTTAAGGTGAAGTAAGATGAAATTTGATTTGAAGAATATAAGGGCTGTCTATGTCCTGGTTCCCCTGTCCATTTTGGCTGTCCTCTGGACCATCATGGCATTTACAGGCCAGTGGCCAAATGAGGGAAATGGCTACAACTCCTATGCCCTTCAGTCCCTTTCCTGGCTGCATGGAAGACTGGATTTGGGAGGCAACTACGAGTGGCTGGAGTTAGCCATCTACGGGGGCAAGTACTATGTGAGTTTTCCGCCCTTCCCATCCTTTGTCCTCCTGCCCTTTGCGGCAGTTTGTGGAAGCAACACACCGGACCACTGGATTGTCCTTGTGACAACCATAATCGGTGCCATCTATGCAACCAAGTTGACGGAGACGGTAACTAGAACCAAAGAGCACACAGCCTTTTGGGTATATTTTCTCTACCTGGCCTCAGGCCTTATGTTTGTATCCCTAAACGGTTTTGTCTGGTTCATTGCCCAGAGTATGTGCTTCACCCTCTCGGTAATGTCTCTCTACTATGCAACTAAGGGAAGGGGAGGAATCTCCCTGACTCTCTGGGCCTGCGCTGTGGGTTGCCGCCCTATGGTGGCCATTTACCTGCCGCTTTTGGCCTATATACTTTGGCAGAAACTTAAGAGGGAGGACAGCCAAATCAAGCTGCTTCCTACTATTTTGCAAAAGTTTACCTGGTACATTGGCCCTCTGGTTTTGGCCCTTACCTATATGATTTTAAATTATAAGAGGTTTGGAAGCCCTATAGAGTTTGGCCACAACTACCTGCCAGAGTTCACCAGAACACCTACAGGTCAGTTCCATGTATCCTACTTAATGGAAAATCTAAAGAATTTGTTCCGCCTGCCGCAGGTGGGCGCAGAGGGAGAGGCCCTCACCTTCTTTACCATGAATGGAATGGCCTTTTGGTTAATCACGCCACTCTTTATTACAGTGGCCATGGCTTGGATTTACTATGTCATCAAGGGGAAAAATAAAAATTATGTCACCCTGATTATGATTCCAATCCTGGTGCTTGCCCATATCCTTTTTATTTGCTGTCACAGGACTCTGGGCGGTTGGCATTTTGGAAATCGTTATCTCTTGGATGCCCTGCCATATCTCTATTATGGTTTGCTCCTGTGGATGCCGAGAGAAGGTTGGTTTGCCAAAATCAACCAGCCCCTTTTTTTCCTGGGATTTTCCCTCAATCTGGTGGGAACCGTGGCAACCTATAACTATTGGATTAGTTAAGGATGCGAAGGAATTTGGCATTTTTCACAGAAGGGGCCAAGGAATGAAATGAAAAATTATTAAAATCTACTTGATAATATGGGAAATAGCCGATACAATGTATGATAGAAAAAACGGAGGTATGAAAATGAAAAAACTCAACAAAATCATGTCTGTTGTGTTAGCTTTGGCTTTGGTTTTCACCATGCTGCCAAATTATGTAAAAGCTGATGCGGCGACGAAGAAATTCAATTATGGACCGGTTCACGATCCATCGATTGTAACTGCATACTACGAGGATGAAACTTATACAAGTGAGACAAAACTTTATCCAGAGCAGAATGCAGACAAGACAAGAAAGAAAATGTATTTTATCTTTGGCTCTCACATGACGTTTACATATTCTTTTGACTTGAAGAACTGGACAACGTTCAAAAACAATATTTGCTCTGATTACGCGAGTATTTTTGCAGAAGAGACTAAGTGGGGAGGAACAGGTTCAAAATCTGCATCCTACTGGAATATTTCTGGTTCTCTTTGGGCTCCAGATGTTATTTGGAATCCAGACTATGTAAATGATGATAACACTAAGGGTGCATGGATGATGTACATGACCATCGCCGGTGTTAACCGTAACTCTGTAATTACTCTTTTGACAGCGACTGATTTGAATGGTAACTGGACAAGAAGAGGAGCCGTTGTATATTCTGGTTTTGACAACGGAACCTATGACTACAAGATGACAGATTACCAGGCAGTAACAGGAGATACAGAGCTTAACGAACGTTATTATGGCGATACGTTGACGGTCGAGAATGCAAAAGCAGAGGATAACTACTCTGATCGAACTTATTGCGCACATGCAATCGATCCTAATATCAAATATGATAATGGTGAGTATTGGATGGCATACGGTTCTTGGGACGGCGGAATCTATCTTCTGAAGATAGATTCTGAGACTGGTCTCAGAGATACTAGTCGCACCTATGAATATAAGGCAAATGCTTCTGACCCATATATGGGTATTAAGATTGCCGGCGGTAGTTTCCTGAACTGTGGTGGCGAGGCTCCATATATTCAGAAAATAGGAGACAAGTACTATCTTTTCATTACCTATGAGGGATTGGAAGCTGACGGCGGTTACAACATGAGATATTACACATCAGATTCTCTTACCGGTCCATACAAGGATCAGAGTGGCGACGATGCCAGACTTGCATCAGCAGCTCTTTCCTCTGCTTATACTAAGTCCACAGGAAAGGGATCCTTCAGCCTTCAGAGTACATATTGGAAGGGCGGAGTCGGAAGTAAGGTAATGAGCTATTATCAGTGGGATCACATGGATTATGGTTTCCTGGCTCAGGGACATAACTCCGTACTTACAGATGATGACGGCAAAATGTATATTGCATACCACTCAAGATTTACAAATAGCTGGGGATTCACAGATCGTATCCATCAGATTTTCGTGGCAAAGAACGGTGCTCTTGTAGCAGCTCCATTCCAGTATGACGACGAGACTCTGGAGACCAAGGCATATGATGCAGAGAAGGTAGCAGGAAGCTATCAGATTCTCTCCCATGTAAAAGTAGATGCTACCACCAAAGAGTGTGTAACAGAAAAGACCATGACACTGAACCTGGACGGAACTGTAACAGGTGAGTATACAGGAACCTGGTCTCAGGCTACAGACGGACCATATGTAACCTTGAAGATTACGGGTACAGATACTAGTCAGACTCAGACAAGTAGCGAGTACACATATCAGGGAGTCTTCCTTGCACAGAACAAGGAGGAGACCGATGAGAATGTTATGACTTTGACTGTTATGGGTAACAATGATGTGTCTATCTGGGGTTACAAGACCAAGGATGCTGACCCAATTCAGGCAACAGCAGCACCTACAGCAACAGCAACAGCAACAGCGACAACAGACTCCAGCGAGAGTGCAGCAGTAGCAGTAGGAGAGACCTACACAGTAGGCAAGGCAAAATACGAAGTAACATCTTCTTCTAAGGTAGTATTGAAGAAGGCTAAGAATAAGAAGGTAACTTCTGTTACAATTCCATCTACAGTAAAGGTAAATGGAAAATCTCTTAAGGTTACAGCTATTGCCAACAAGGCATTTGCAAATTGCAAGAAGTTGAAGAAGGTTGTCATCGGTGCCAATGTAACTAAGATTGGTTCAAAGGCATTCTACAACTGCAAGAAGTTGAAGAAGATTATTGTTAAGAGCAAGAAGATTACCAAGGTTGGCTCAAATGCCTTCAAGGGAATCCACAAAAAAGCAGTAATCAAGGTTCCTTCCGCTAAGCTCAAGGCTTACAAGAAGAAATTTGCCAAGAAGGGACAGAAGTCTACAGTTAAAATTAAGAAATAATTCGACTTGTTGACAAGACTAAAATATTTGGGGGGACGCAACTTAGTTGGGTCCCCTTTTATAATTCATAACGAGAAGCGTGTGAGGAAAAGAATGAAGAAGAGATATCCCTATTTATGGGCGGTGATTTATGGTTTTATCCTGTCGGCCTACACGGTCTGGATGATGCTAGACACCTTTGTCATTGAAAAAAATGTGGTGGTTCTTGAAGAAGTGGCTCCGGCCAGTACCCCATTGCCCACCAAGGAATCAGAGTCGGGAGTCCAGGCATCGGACCACTCCTATACCAGCGGCTCCATCCAAATCGACATCAGCCAGGACCGGGTCAATGACACCAATATATTTGTAGCCGATGTAAAAATCGACAACATTTCCCGTCTGCGGGCGGGATTAGCCGATGGAAAGCTGGGGAGAAATGTCAAGGCCCCTACCTCTCAAATCGCAGAGGAGAACAAGGCCATCCTGGCCATTAACGGAGATTTTTACGGCTATCGCGATGACGGCTATGTTATGAGAAATGGCTACCTCTACCGAGATGTGCCAAGGACCAGCAATGTGGCAGACGATCTGGCCATTTTGAAGGACGGGTCCTTCCTCCTCTTTGACGAAAAATTTACCACTGCTAGCCAGATTGCCAACAAGGGGGCCCTTCAGATTTTTTCCTTTGGTCCAATTCTTATTGAGGACGGCAAGATTATAGAAGAGGAAAACACCAGCAGAAGGCACTTTATGAGCAGTCCCCGCACAGCCATTGGCCTTTTAGAACCTCTCCACTACCTCTTTGTGGTTTCCGAGGGAAGGAGCTACGAGAGCCGGGGAATCAAAATGTGGGAGATGGCAGAGTACCTCATGGAAAAAGGTTGTAAGCAGGCCTACAATTTGGACGGAGGCGGTTCTACCACCATGTGGTTTAACGGCCAGTTAGTCAACAAGCCTACAGACGGAAGGATGGATGGAGAGAGAAAGGTGAGTGATATCATTTATGTCGGAGAATAGAGAGAGAAGTAAGTCCCTGAAAAATGCCTGGAGGATTTATGCAGGCGCCAGCATCTTTTGCCTGGTCTTTTTCCTGATTTACAATTATTTTGCCCACGATGAGTACTCCCCTTACATGACATTTTTGTTTGCCTGGCCTTTGGTTCTTGGCTTCCTTCCCAGCCTGATTTTGTGGCTGCGAGGATGTCCGGCGCCCAATCGCCTGTCCATCAACATCTACAATGCCGGGGTGGCCACCCTGACTATGGGGTCCGCCGCCAAGGGTGCCCTAGAGATTGCCGGGGCCGCCTCACCCTACCA
>JAILSA010000227.1 GCA_024697885.1 Eubacterium sp.
GCGGAATTGGCAGACGCCCAGGACTTAAAATCCTGTGGGTGGTGACACCCGTGCCGGTTCGAGCCCGGCCACCAGCATGAATTAAAAATCGGAGGGATGTCAGTGGATAATCAGAACAATGGTTACGATCCAAATGGATACGAGCAAAATAATTACAACAACTATAACTCCAACCAGAGTCCAGACCCATATTACAGACCACAGCCTCAGTATGGAAATAATGTAAAGGCGATTTTATCTCTGATCTTTTCCATTATTTCTGTTTTGTGCTGCTGTTTCTGGTATGTTGCCATTATCTTCGGCGTGGCCAGTGTGGTCTTTGGAGTTTTGGCAGTGAGGGGAAATAACCCAAGGCAGAAGGATTTGGGAATTGCCGGAATCGTGGTAGGATCTGTGGGAACGGTTTTGGCCATCGCTGTAGCGGTGCTCTATATCGTACTTTACAGTCAATCAGCGACAGAGGGAATCACCAACACTGTCAGCAGCATTAGCAGTTTGATTTAGGAGGTGGGCAAATGGAAGCGAACAAGAAAGAACATTTCGGCCTGGCCCTGGCCTCTATTATATTAGGTGGCGTGGGACTTTTGGGATTTATGTTTTACGGACTGAGTGCTATTCCGGGCCTGATCGGTGCCATCTTCGGATTGATTTGTCTGATCAAAGGGAAAAAATCTGTCCGCCTTATGGGTGGAATCGGTATGACAATAAGCGTTTTTGCCGTTATTACAGCCGTGGCTATGGTATTTGTCTACATCGGAATGATTAACTGGGACAACATGACCTACGCCAACATTATGGCCTACGAAAACATTGACCCATCTGACAACGAGGCAGTTATGGACTGGGTGCAGCAGTTTTTAAATGTAGACATATCCGCCTACTATTAAGAGAATATTTTTGGCGAGCCATTGAAGAAAAAGAATGGCCAGACCAAGAAAAACATAGAGGGAACGAAAATGCCAAAAGGGAATTTTCGTTTCTTTTTTTATATGAGATAAGAGGCTGGCAAGGCTGTTCCAAAGGATGTAGAGGCCAAAGAATCCTGCGGTGCAGGGAACAAAGGGATGGAGGAAAAAGCTCTGGACAGGATGGCCTGTCACCAGGGCAATGACTGCTCTCGTCCCCCCGCAGCCCGGACAGTAGAGACCTGTCATCGAGTGGAAGTCACAGCGAAATCCCATGTGGCTCAGGACCAAAATACCGCTCCTGGTCAAAAAGGCCACGCAGATCAGGCCGGCAAAAATAAGTAGGCCAAAAAAGTAAAAAAGTTTGTCTGTGGAATTCATGAGCAACCTCCTTCGTATAGAATGAATTTATTTTACTATAGAAGAAAAATAAAAACAATGGGAAGAAAAATCTTGACAGGAGCCCAAAATCTGTGTTATTCTGTTCAAGGTGTTAAAAAAGCAGAGTTATCCACTCTCACCCTACCGCGCGATTTCGTTGCGAGTACGGTCTTAACTTTTTATTAAAAATGAATGTTTTGATAAATTTATGTGGATAGCTGGCTTATAGGAACAGTATCCATATTTTTTTGCGCAAAAACGCAAATGTATTGTATTAGGAGGTAAAGACTATCAGCGAATTACAGATTAATGAGCAGATTCGTGACAAAGAGGTCCGCGTGGTTGGAGCTGACGGAGAGCAGCTTGGAATCATGTCTGCCAAAGAAGCTTATTTTAAAGCGAAAGATGCTAACCTGGATTTGGTAAAGATCGCTCCAACAGCGAAACCACCAGTATGTAAGATCATTGATTATGGTAAGTATCGTTACGAGTTGGCTCGCAAGGCAAAAGAAGCAAAGAAAAAACAGAGAACAGTTGAAACAAAGGAGATTCGTCTTTCTCCAAACATTGACACAAACGATTTGATGACCAAGGTAAATCAGGCCAGGAAGTTTTTGTCAAAGGGAGCTAAGATTAAGGTTTCTTTGAGATTCCGTGGCCGTGAAATGGCACACAGAGATGTAGGAAAAGAGATTTTGGATAATTTCTATGCACAGCTGGAGGATGTTGCTGTAGTTGACAAGCCTGCTAAGATGGAAGGCAGAAGTATGGTAATGTTTTTATCAGCCACAAAATAAGAACGGAGGATTAAACAATGGCAAATCAGAAAATGAAAACAAAAAGAGCCGCTGCTAAGCGCTTCAAGGTTACCGGTACTGGTAAATTAAAGAGAAACAAGGCTAACCATAGCCACATCTTGACAAAGAAGACAACTAAGAGAAAGAGAAATCTTAGAAAAGCTACTTTGGTAGATGAGACAAATGTAAAGACAATGAAGAAGATCATGCCATACAAGTAATTGGCGCTTAAGGAGGTAAATTCAGAATGGCTAGAATTAAAGGCGGATTGAACGCAAAGAAAAAACATAAAAGAGTATTGAAATTGGCTAAGGGCTACAGAGGAGCTAGAAGCAAACAGTATCGTGTTGCTAAGCAGTCTGTAATGCGTGCTCTTACCGAGTCCTATGCAGGTAGAAAGCAGAGAAAAAGACAGTTCAGACAGTTGTGGATCGCTCGTATCAACGCTGCTGCACGTATCAATGGTCTTTCCTACAGCAAGTTCATGTATGGTTTGAAGCTTGCAGAGGTTAATGTAAACCGCAAGATGCTTTCCGAGATGGCAATCAGTGATCCAGAAGGATTCGCTCAGCTTGTAGAAGTTGCAAAGAGCAAACTTGCATAAATTTGAACTTAGCGAGATTATAATAAGAAATGTCGGGGTATCTTTTGGAGATACCCCTTTCTTATGGAATTTTTGACAAATAGAGGTTAAAAATATGAAAAGGAAAAAGACCCTTTGTATATTTTTGCTGGTATTTTCTCTCCTGGTGGAGGGAATGTGGCAAGAGGGGAATTTGGGAGTAATCGAGGCTCAGACAGAAAGCCAGGTAGTATCCGGCAGCGCTGTGTCCGGCAGTGCGGTAACAGGTGGTGCCATCTCAGGAAGTGCAGTGACTGGAACAGCCATAAGTCCAAGTCCTGAGGCCACAGCCACGAGTACGGCCAGCTCGGCGCCAACACCTAGCCTGTGGCCAACACCTAGTCCAGTGTCAACAGCTAGTCCAGTGGCGACAGCTAGTCCGGTAGCAACGGCCACTCCCCTGCCAACAGCCACCCCTATACCGGAGAAGTACAAGCTCACATCGCCTAAGGGTAAGTACGGCTACAGCAAGCAAAAAGGGATTAAGTACAACAAAATCAAAAAGACCAAGGTCTATAAGCTGGTGTCCTATGTGACGGATACAGTGGATTTAAATATGTCTCATAACTCCACCTTTTCCGTTTATGGAGCCAAGTCTAAGTCGGAAATCAAGAAAAAACGGGTGACAGTAAATAAGTATGGTCAGGTCAAGTGCCGTCCCAAGAAAAAGGACCAGGACTACTATGTTTTGATCAAGGCAGTTTCCAAGGTCAATGGCCAGATTCGCTACATCTATATTCGTTTTAAGAAGAAATTGACGGTGTCTCCTAAGAAGGTCACTTTATATCGGCATTACCAACGCTATCTGCAGAAGAATTATAGCCGTAAGAAGTTGTCCTTTAAGTCGGAGGACAAGGAAGTGGCAAAGGTCAACAAAAAAGGCCGAATTACTGGGCTTAAGGTGGGAACTACCTATGTTACAGTCAAAGTAAAGGGCTCCAAGAAAAACATGATTAGGGTCAAGGTTAAGGTCAAGGAAGAGCCTTGGTTGGTGAGCTCTAAGGACAAGGTCTACAACTATGAGGAAATGGCAAGGGACCTGCAGAGAATTCATGCTAAGTACCCATCCCGCAGCGGACTTTTTTCCCTGGGAAAATCCTACGACAAGAGGGACATCTGGTGCATGCGAATCGGCAGAAGTTCCGCCAAGCATGTTATGGTAATCGATGGAGGAATCCACGCCCGAGAGTGGAAAAATGTGCAGATTTTGACCAGGCAGATTGAGGATATGCTGAGGGAGTATCCGGATTACAGAAAGCGTTTTCAAAACACCTGCGTCTATGTGATTCCGGTTTCCAACCCAGATGGCATGACTATTTCCCAGTACGGCTACAAGAAAATTCGCAACAAGAAGCTTCGTAAGCTGGTGAAGAAAATCGGCCACTGCAAGACCTGGAAGGCCAATGCCCGAGGAGTTGACCTCAATGACAACTTCCCAGTGGGTTGGCACAAGAGCGAAGAAGTGAAAAAGCCGGCACCTATGTCCTATCCAGGCAAGAAGGCGGCCAGTGAAAAGGAAACCCGTATTCTCATGAAGTTTATTCAAAATGTGGGGCCGGATGCTGTTTTGAACATTCACTCCACAGGAAGTATTATTTACTGGGATTACGATGTGACGGGAAGTCTTCACGACAAGCTAGAGACTCAGGCCAAGAAGATTAATTCCTTCAACGAATATACCCTGATCGGCAAGTCCTCAAGCACGGGACGGGGAGGCGGCTTCGGCGACTGGAACGTGTATGAGCGAGGGATTCCAAGTGTCACCATAGAGACGGGCCAGGTGGTTTGTCCTCTGCCTCACAGCGAGTTTAAATCAATATGGAAGAAAAATAATAAGATGTTCCGCTGGTACATGGGAGAGTATGCGCCCTGGAAGGAATAAAAAAAACATTTGACAAGACTAACATTATCTGATATCATATCTATTGCTGACGTTAATAATGTTAGTCAGATGCGGAGTTGCTGGAACTGGCAGACAGGCATGACTAAGGATCATGTGTTCGTAGAACGTGTGGGTTCAAGTCCCATACTCCGCATGAAGGAAAAAGAGCAGATACCTAGGGTGTCTGCTTTTTTTAATCTCTAAAGAAAAAAGTAGGGGGTCAAGGATGCTTCAGGCAGTTTGTATACAGGGCAAAAAACTGGATATGGACCGGGCCCGTCGGTTGGCGGACCAGTTTCAGGTGGACTTAGTGAAGGTGCCGCCTCAGGGAAAAGACGCCATGTACTTTCTTTTTGACCGAAGTGGCCTGTCTCTGGTTCAGGGCAAAAAGGTCCTCAAGGGAGACCTTACGAATATGTTGTCCAGGGTGACGGGAGGTCACCTGGCTCACGAGATTCTTCTCAAGGCGGCCAAGCCGGGAGAGGGAAGGCTCCGGGGAGTAGATGCCACGGCAGGTATGGGAGAGGATGCCCTGATTTTGGCGGCAGCGGGCTACGAAATGGAACTTTTTGAACACAACCCCATTACGGCGGCCCTATTGCAGGACAGCCTTTGGCGGGCCAGAAAGCAGCCAGACCTAAAGGACATTGTGGCCAGAATGAAATTGACCCAGGGGGACAGCAAGGACCTGCTCTCGGCCCTGACCTACGAGCCGGACCTGATTTACCTAGACCCCATGTTTCCCGAGAAGAAAAAAGGTGGGGAAACCAAGAAAAAACTTCAGATGCTCCACCAGATAGAGGCCCCCTGCGCCGATGAGGAGGACCTGGTTCAGACGGCAATTCAGACAGGGGCAAGAAAGATTGTGATAAAGCGTCCGCCAGAGGGACCATTTTTGGCGGGATTGACCCCATCTTATCAGGTGACCAGAAAGGCAGTTCGCTTCGATTGTCTGGTGTTTTCCTGAGCCTTGAAAAAAAGCAGGTCAAATGCTATGATATTCAATGTTTTGAAAGAAAAAATGGAGGAATGAAAAAAATGAGAAGATTAACATCTATTATATTGAGCTCAGCGCTGATTTTTTCCCTGGCGGCTCAGCCATTTGCCCCAAGGACAGGAGCAGCTACTACGGCGACTACAGGAAGCGAGGAGGAGACCAGTCAGACCACAGAGGAGACTAGTCAGGAGACCACCGAGGAAGAAGAGGACAAGAAGGTGATTGTCATCGACCCAGGTCATCAGACCCATGCTATGTCGGCCCTAGAGCCAAACGGACCGGGCTCATCTGTAATGAAAGCCAAGGTAACAGGTGGTGCCTGTGGAGTGGCCACAGGATTGCCAGAGTACAAACTCAACCTTCAGGTGGCCAAAAAATTAAAAAAGATTTTGAAGGCCAGAGGCTACAAGGTGGTAATGGTTCGCACCAAGAATAATGTTAGGATCTCCAATGTTCAGAGGGCAAAAATCGCCAACAAGAACAAGGCAGATGCCTTTATCCGTATCCACGCCAACAGCTCCAACTCTTCATCTGTCAAGGGAGCCCTGACCATCGCCCCAACCTCTAAAAATCCTTACATGAAGAAAAAGGTAATTAAGAAGAGTCAGAAGTTGACAAAGAAGGTGTTGAAGGCTATGTGCAAGGCTAGTGGAGCCAAGAACCGCGGGGTTATGTACACCGACACCATGACAGGAATCAACTGGTGCAAGGTGCCTGTGACAATTGTGGAAATGGGCTTTATGAGTAACCCAGGTGAGGACCGAAAAATGGCCAAGGCCTCTTATCAGAAAAAAATTGCCAAGGGCATTGCCAACGGCATCGACAAGTTTTTGAAATAAGCCTTTTGAAGACTAGATTTTCAGTTTGAAAGTAGGCCCCTAAAATGATAAAATAAAGATAGGGATTTACGCACAATTTTAAGACTGGAGGTGTAGTTGTTATGAAGAAGGTTATAACAATCACAAGACAATATGGAAGTGGAGGTCGTGAGATTGGCAAGAAGTTGGCGGATGCCTATGGTATTCCATTTTATGATAATGAGATCATTACCAATGCCGCCAAGGAAACCGGTTTTGCAGAATCCACCTTTGAGAAGGCAGAGGAGAAGGCAACCAACAGTTTGCTCTACTCCCTGGCCATGGGAATGAATGTTTTTGCTGCCCAGGATGTGGGATATGCAGGACTTTCCCTGGATGACAGAATATTTTTGGCTCAGTCCGATGTCATCCGCAAATTTGCCAAGAACGGCCCATGCGTAATTGTAGGCCGCTGCGCAGATTATATTTTGAGAGATAAGGACAATGTCATCAACCTCTATGTGTGGGCGTCACCGGATTTCCGCATTAAGCGCTCCATTGAGGTGGACAATTTGCCAAAGGAAAAAGCGGCAGAGCTTGTGTTGAAAAAAGACAAGAGCCGCGCGAACTATTACAAGTATCATACGGGAGACCGCTGGGACAATGTTTTGAACTACGAGTTGGCCATTCGCAGCGACCTCTGCGGCATTGACGGCAGTGTAGATTGTCTCAAGGCATATCTAGACCGTATGAAATGATAAAGAGAGGATTTTAAAAAATGAAAATTCGTACAAGATTTGCACCGAGTCCTACCGGTAGAATGCATGTAGGAAATCTGAGAACAGCTCTTTATGCTTATCTGATTGCCAAGCATGAGGGGGGAGATTTTCTCCTTCGTATCGAGGACACAGATCAGGAGCGCTATGTAGAGGGCGCCACAGATTTGATTTACAAGACCATGAGA
>JAILSA010000256.1 GCA_024697885.1 Eubacterium sp.
TGCCAGTATGGTAGTGAGCTATTATCTTGCAGAGAACAAGCCAAGCGACTTCAACTTTGCTGCAGCAGACATGAATGGTGACGGATATATATCAATGTCAGACGCTAACCAGATATCTAATATGTACTTCAGCGTGACGAATATAGACGAATATAAGGTATATACAGACAAGCTGAGCATAAAGGAGAACCAGAACCTGCAGAGGCGGTATGACTACAGCTATGACGGAGCGAACCGCATGACAAGCGCAAACTATGGGGAGGAAAGGACCGACGGCAACACGTCAACCGCTACCCAAAACTACAATGAATGGATGGAGTACGACCAGAACGGCAACATCACGAAACTCTATCGTAACGGCAAGATGCAGAACGGTAAATACGGCTATGTGGATAAGCTGACCACGATGGACTATAGCGGCAACAAGTTGATGAATGTCAAGGATACGTCCAACCCTGTCACGGCAGAGGGTAGCACGGACTTCAAGGGCCCGAAAGACGTTAATATGCGATGCACCTACAATGGTGTAGGCTCACTCACACGTGATGACAGCCGTGGCATAGCACTGATAGAATACGACGATATGAACAATCCTAAACGAATACAGTTCACCAATGGTAACGTAACGAAGTACGTGTACTCCGCCACAGGTGAGAAACTGCGCACAATCTATGAGACTGCGGTACCGAACATCACCGTGGCGGTGGGTACTGCGCATGAGTTGACGGCCTCGGAACTGCTGTATGCAGACTCAACGGATTACTATCACGGTGGCAAGCTGACGGTCAAGAACGGCAAGATAGACAAGTATTATTTCGGTGGTGGGTATGCGCAGGCAACAATGGATGAATCCAATCAGTCTGACGATTTTGCTTTCTTCTATTACACTGCCGACCACTTGGGTAACGTGCGTGAGGTGATAGATGAAAAGGGTGACGTGGTGCAGATAACGAACTATTATCCTTTCGGCACACCGTACAGTGCAGAGGATTGCGCCACTCATAACCCCGGCCAACAGAACCACAAATACAACGGCAAGGAGTTTGACACCACGCATGGCTTGAATACCTACGACTACGGTGCAAGGCAGTACAATTCCCTTGTCGGCAGATGGGACAGGATGGATCCGCTATGTGAGAAATATTACTCCGTCAGTCCGTATGCGTATTGTGCGAATAATCCTATTTTGTTGATTGACCCGGATGGATGTGATTGGTATTACAATACAAATAATGTGTTACTATGGAATCCACTCGTACATAGTCAAAAAGACTTGCAAGATGGTTATAAATATGTAGGAACAACATATAATGACAAGAAGAATGGCATTCAATACAGGGATGATGGAACTGTACTATGTCCAAATGAAAGTTCTGGTATAGCTCGAATGAAGTTACAACAAGAAGTCAGCCAATCAAGTAAAAACATACATGGTAAAGAACAATCTGCTTGCCTTTTGGATGATAAGAATGGTAGTATGCTTGTTTTTCCAGACAATTGGAATAATGGTCATGAGTCAAAGATACCAGCTGGATATAAATTAACGAGTGATAAATTAATCAATAGCAAAGGGGAAAAATTTAGTGTCGCAGCGCATGTACATACGCATCCTGGGGCAATGTCGGATGCATTCTCCAATGAAGATGCAGTATTTGCAATTTCACGTCCAAATCTTCCAATGTTTGAAATTCATGCTGATGGAAACATATATTATGGTGTTGGTACTTCAAATGAAAAATTTGTTTATGATACAATCCCAAGAAGAAGATATTCACTACTGCATTATTCTAAGGAAATTCGTAGAACTATCAAATAAATAAAAACACATGAAAATATATATGTTATTACTAATTGGGATTATTCTTATGTGTCTTTGCAATTGCAGTCAGCATACCACAGACAAATGCGATAACAATATAGACACATTACAATTGGATTCTCAATTTTTGAAGATTGTCAAAGAATATGTTGAGTCACATCCAGAGTTTGATTCTTATCTTATTTCATCACAGTTTACAGTGGGAAAATATACACAAAATGAATTTGATTATAATTGTCCTGATAGGTTTTATATTTCCCCTGCAACAGATCGTTATTGTATTGAATTCTCTGCAGATTCTGTGTTTACATTTATGTTTATGCTAAAAGACTTGTCATTAAATTTTGAAGTAAATAACAAAAAAGTGTATATCAACTCTGATGCCGATAATCTTTTTAAACACAAGATTCCCATAGATTCATTAAATCACGAAATTGTGGTAAAAAAGCCGGGAGGTATATGGTGTTTTGCTACAAAGAATAATAAATATAATATTTTATCTAAAAATGTGGAAAAAGACATGTCATATTGGAAAGGTATTGTTGCAGTAAAAAGCACAATCAAATTTGATAGTATAAAATAAAAAAAATCTCCATATCTCTATATGACATGTTTCATTGCCAATATAAGAGATATGGAGAACTTATGCAAGTACAAATATGCACTAATCACGACACACAAAGAGTCTATCTCTATCGGCGGACACGTTGCCACGGTACAGTGGAACGACATCAAGGGCAATCCTCTCGGGTACAAGACACTCTATCCCAACGGGGTAATAGAAACGGGGAATTCAGAGTTTACCTTCACTAACAACGTCAGTGAGGCGGAATTGCGACTGAGTAACCTTTACGGTAGTGACATCGTGATGAAGGAGACGAACACCTACAGCAACGTGACAGACCGGCTGACAGGTACGGAGATAACCCTCGACCATGGCAGCGGCGAACATGTGAAGGCTGTCACATACGGCTATGACGACTTAGGCAGGCTGACCTCCACGTCAAGGCTCTTGGGTGATGACGCCGGCAACCATACGGTGAACTACACCTACGACATGCGGGGATGGACGCGTGAGATAAACTCCTCCAACGGCTTTATGGAAAAGCTGTGGTATCAAGACGGGGCAACGCCATGCTACAACGGCAACATAAGTTCAATGACGTGGAGGAACAGCAACGTCAAGGAGTGGATTCCGTCGTTGGACTACATCAAGGGTGACGTAAACGGAGACGGCAGTATATCCATGTCTGATGCCAGTATGGTAGTGAACTATTACCTTGCAGAGAATAAGCCAAGTAACTTCAACTTTGCAGCCGCAGACGTGAATGGTGACGGGTATATATCAATGTCTGACGCTAACCAGATTTCTAATATGTACTTCAGCGTGACGAATATAGACGAATATAAGGTATATACAGACAAACTGAGCATAAAGGAAAACCAGAATCTGCAGAGGAGATACAACTACAGCTATGACGGAGCGAACCGCATGACAGGTGCAAACTATGGGGAGGAAAGGACCGACGGCAACACGTCAACCGCTACCCAAAACTACAATGAATGGATGGAGTACGACCAGAACGGCAACATTACGAAACTCTATCGTAACGGCAAGATGCAGAATGGCAAATACGGCTATGTGGATAAGCTGACGACGATGGGCTATAGCGGCAATCAACTGATGGTTGCGAAGGATACCTCCAACCCTGTCACGGCAGAGGGTAGTACGGACTTCAAGGGACCGAAAGACGTTAATATGCGATGCACCTACAATGGTGTAGGCTCACTCACACGTGATGACAGCCGTGGCATAGCACTGATAGAATACGATGATATGAACAACCCTAAACGAATACAATTCACTAACGGAAATGTGACGAAGTACGTGTACTCCGCTACGGGCGAGAAGTTGCGCACGATATACCAGACAGCAGTGCCGAACATCACTGTGGCGGTTGGCACTGCGCATGAGCTGACGGCCTCGGAACTGCTGTATGCAGACTCTACGGACTATTACCATGGTGGCAAGCTGACAGTGAAGAATGGAAAGCTTGACAAATATTACTTCGATGGCGGCTACGCACAGGCAACGATGGATGAATCCAATCAGTCTGACGATTTTGCTTTCTTCTATTACACTGCTGATAACCTCGGTAACATAAGGGAAGTGATAGATGAAAAGGGCGACGTGGTGCAGATAACCAACTACTATCCTTTCGGTACACCGTACAGTGCAGAGGACTGCGCTACTCATAACCCTGACCAGCAAAACCATAAATACAACGGCAAGGAGTTTGACACCACGCATGATCTCAATACCTACGACTACGGTGCAAGACAATATAACTCCCTTCTCGGTAGGTGGGACAGAATTGACCAGCTGGCAGAGAAAGACTATGCCACAAGTCCTTATGTATATTGTCATAACAATCCAATAAACAGATTTGACCCCGATGGTAGGATTGATATACCGACCATGTTCTATGACTACCTTGGTTGTGCCTATGGATATGAGACAGCAGAAAAAATTCAAGAAATGATGAACGGTTTTGTTGTTGATGATTTGGCAAAGGTTGGTATTGGCATAGAAAAACAATACAGTCTCAATTCTGCTTCTGGTATTGCGATGGAGTCTTCCTTTACGGTAGGTAAAGTAATGTTCTTGGGTGGAGACGATGCAGGTTATCCATACACATATACAACTGGTGAAGTCGGCGCAGGTATAGAGTCTGCAATCAGCACATCTGTAAGCATTGGAACAAATGTGTTTTTAACTATACAGACTCAAGGAGAAAACATCGATCATGCTGCCTTTTCAGGAAAAAGCAATACATATAATCTTTCAATAGGTGCATCAGTGGGTGAGGGACTTAGTGTTGGTACTGATTTAAATGCGACATACTCTGTAGGTAAACCAGAAAATTCTTATGACCCAGCATGGAGTACCTATTCTATTGGTCTTGACGTAAATGCAGCTGCAGGTGTTTCAACTCCTGTAGGTATTAGCACCTCCGCTGGACGTGGTTTAACAAAATTTGTTGATAAAAAAGTAGGAACAGAAAAAAGCATAAGAGAATATTGGAATGCCAATACTTCTTTG
>JAILSA010000259.1 GCA_024697885.1 Eubacterium sp.
GTAAGAAAATCAGCATGAAAAGATACCACTTCTTTAGCCAGCGCCTGAGCCGTGCTAAACTGAGAATTGGTGGACACGATTTCAAATAGTAAAGAAAAAAATCTTTTATAAAAGTCTCTTTTGTGTTATCATGATGTTTAGATATGCAAAGGAGGCTTTTTTCTTATGTCAGAAGAAGTAAAAGAAGAAGTTATAACCAAAAACTTCATAGAAAATGAGATCGACAAGGATTTGGCGGAGGGAGTTTACGACCATGTAGTCACCCGTTTTCCACCAGAGCCAAACGGTTATTTACATATAGGACACGCAAAGTCTATTATCTTGAACCAGGGCTTGGCCAAGAAATACGGGGGCAAGTTCAACCTGCGTTTTGACGACACCAACCCTCAGAAGGAGAAAGAGGAGTTTGTGGCATCCATTAAGGCGGATGTGGAATGGATTTGCGGAGAGGAGCCACCAGTTTATTTTGCCTCAGATTACTTTGAGAAAATGTATGAGTGCGCTGTCTTTTTAATTAAAAAGGGTAAGGCCTTTGTCTGCGACCTGACGGCAGAGGAGATTCGCGACTACCGCGGTACCCTGAAGGAGCCGGGCAAGAACAGTCCCTACAGAGATCGTTCGGTAGAGGAGAATTTAAAGCTCTTTGAGGAAATGAAAAACGGCCAGTGCCCAGACGGGTCCAGAGTCCTCAGGGCCAAGATCGATATGTCTTCCCCTAATATTAATATGAGAGACCCAATTATTTACCGCGTGGCACACCTGACTCACCACAATGCAGGAAACAAGTGGTGTATCTACCCAATGTACGATTTTGCCCATCCAATAGAGGATGCGGTAGAGGGAGTGACCCACTCCATCTGTACCCTGGAGTTTGAGGACCACAGACCACTCTATGACTGGGTGGTAAGAGAGTGCGAATTTGAAAATCCACCTCGCCAGATTGAGTTTGCCAAAATGTACTTGACCAATGTGGTAACAGGTAAGAGATATATTAAGAAGCTGGTAGAGGACGGCATTGTTGACGGATGGGACGATCCTAGACTGGTAACCATTACTGCCCTTCGAAGAAGAGGTTATACATCTTCTGCCATTCGCAAGTTTATGGAACTCAGCGGCGTTTCTAAGGCCAACAGTTCTGCAGACTATGCCATGCTTGAGTACTGTATCCGCGAGGACTTGAAAATGAACAATTCCCGTATGATGGCTATCTTGGATCCAGTCAAGCTTGTGATTGACAACTATGATGAAAATGAAATTGAATATTTGGATGTTCCAAATAATCAGGAGAACCCAGAGCTGGGCACCAGGAAGGTACCTTTTGCCAGGGAACTCTATATAGAGAGGGAAGATTTTAAAATTGACCCTCCAAGAAAGTATTTCCGACTTTTCCCAGGAAACGAAGTCCGTCTCATGAGCGCTTATTTTGTAACATGCGTAGGTTATGAGACTGACGACCAGGGGAATGTGACGGTGGTTCACTGCACCTACGACCCAGAGACAAAATCTGGTTCAGGATTTACGGGCCGCAAGGTAAAGGGAACCATCCACTGGGTAGCTGCACCGACGGCAAAGACAGCAGAGGTAAGACTCTACGAGAACATTGTGGATGAGGAAAAGGGCGTTTACAATGAGGACGGCTCTGTCAATGTAAATCCAGACTCCCTGAAGGTTTTGGATTCCTGCTACATTGAGCCGGCCCTTGCCGAGGCCAAGGCCGAGGACAAATTCCAGTTTATGAGGACCGGATTCTTCTGTGTGGACAGTAAGGACACCACAGAGGACCACCTGGTATTTAACCGCATTGTATCCTTGAAGAGTTCATACAGACCCAAATAATCCAGTGAAAAGAGGGATGTTTTATGGCCAATATTCTGGGAGGACTAGAGAGCCTAGGCCTGAAAAACACAGGCAAAATTGACATTTTTCAAAAAGAAGAGGAAAAGAAACAGGAGAAGCCAAAGGAAGAGGAAAAGCCAAAAGAAGAGGTGGTTGTAAAGGAGATTGACCTCCTCTTTGACAAGACCTACCACTGTGCCGCCTGTGACAAGCAATTTAAGGCAAAGACCGTGCGCAAGGGACGAGTGCATCTAGAGGCTACTGACCGCGATTTTAAGCCAAATTACAAGGAAATGGATTCCTTAAAATATGATGCTATTATGTGTCCGCGCTGCGGATATGCGGTCCTGTCTTCTATGGACAAGCCTTTAATGAGCCGACAGATCAAAAATATCAGGGACAATATATCCCAGAAGTTTTTTTACCAGGCGCCGCCGGATGGACCTTATAGCTATGAGGATGCCATTCTCCGCCACAAGATGGCCCTTTTGTCCACTGTGGTGAAGCAGGGCAAAAACAGTGAAAAAGCCTATGTCTGCCTGAAACTTGCCTGGCTCTGCAGAAACTACTGTAGGGAGTTAGACAAGGAAAAGAAACTTACACCAGAAAAGAAAAAAGAGTTAAATGATTTGGAAAAAGAGTACTTGAACAATGCCTTTGAGGGCTTTGATGTGGCCTATTCCAGGGAGGATTTTCCTATTTGTAACATGGACCGCCATACCCTGTCCCTTTTGATGGCCCAGATTTCCTTTGAGGTGGCCAACTACAGGGGGGCAATTAAGTATGTCAACGGCCTCTTAGAGAGCAGGACCACTCCGAGCCGAATTAGGGAGAGGACGATTGAAATCAAGGAAGAACTCAGGGCTATTGTGGCAAAGAAAAAGGAAGAAGAAGCAAAACAATAATTTTTCTCATTGAGAGATATGAAATTCTCCTGTGGAAAGGAATTGCTAGTGGTATGTGTCTGGAATTCTAATGGCATATCATCCTTGGGCAGGAGGATTTTTTTGCGCTCAGAGAGCTTATGGCAGGAAAAATGAGAAAAAATGAGTATAAAAGAGAAAAAAAGAGCTTGCAAGAGATTTCATAATATTTGAAAAGAATGGAAAACTTGCATTTATTTTGGATATTACCTATTATATAGCCAATGAGTTTAGCACTCGATTTGAAAGAGTGCTAACAAAAAGAAAAATAATTAATGAAATGGAGGAAATATAAATGAAATTAGTACCTTTAGGTGACAGAGTTGTATTGAAGCAGGTTGACGCTGAGGAGACCACCAAGTCCGGAATCGTACTTCCTGGACAGGCACAGGAGAAGCCACAGCAGGCTGAGGTTGTTGCAGTAGGACCTGGCGGAACTGTAGATGGCAAGGAAGTAACCATGCAGGTTAAGGTGGGAGACCACGTTATTTATTCCAAATACGCAGGATCTGATGTGAAATTGGAGGATCAGGCTTATATTATCGTTCGTCAGAATGACATTTTGGCAATTGTAGAGTAAATTTTTTGGAGGTAGAAAATCATGGCAAAAGAGATTAAATTTGGCGCAGAGGCAAGAGCCGCTTTGGAGGCAGGCGTTGACAAGCTTTCTAACACAGTAAGAGTTACCCTTGGACCAAAGGGAAGAAATGTAGTTTTGGATAAATCCTATGGAGCACCATTGATTACAAACGACGGTGTAACTATTGCAAAGGAAGTAGAGCTTGAGGACCCATTTGAGAACATGGGAGCCCAGTTGGTAAAGGAAGTTGCCACTAAGACAAATGATGTAGCTGGTGACGGTACCACAACAGCTACTGTTTTGGCTCAGGCAATGATCAATGAGGGTATGAAAAACCTGGCTGCAGGTGCCAATCCAATTATCCTTCGCAAGGGTATGAAAAAGGCCACAGAGGTTGCAGTGGATTCCATTAAGGAAATGAGTTCTGTTTTGACAGGAAAAGAGCAGATCGCCAAGGTGGCTGCTATTTCCGCAGGAGATGAGACCGTAGGTGAGATGGTAGCAGATGCCATGGAAAAAGTTTCAAACGACGGTGTTATTACTATTGAAGAGTCTAAGACCATGCAGACTGAGCTCGACATGGTA